>JAIYDP010000419.1 GCA_027487435.1 Verrucomicrobiaceae bacterium
CCCCACCCACCCCCTCTCTTGCCCCCCCCCCCCCTCGGCAACGACGCCCCCTCCTCCCCCCTCTTCTGGGCAATCCTCCGCCGCGCCCTCCCCTTGCTCAACTTTCTCGTCCAGAATTGTTCCTTAGACCCCCCCTCCGTCGCGCGCGCCTTCTCTGCGCTCTCTCGCGCCTCCCAAAAAATCGAGGGGGGGGTCCTCCTCGCCGCGCAGGCCGCGAGTGCACCCGCGGATTTGCCCATTGCCTTCGTAACAGAGTCGTCTGTTAATTTCGACCCCCTCCTCTCCGCCGCTGCCAAATTTGGCCTTTGGCGCCTCGTCGCGGCCCTCCTCCCATCCGCCCCCCCCGTCCTCGCCGCCGACGCCGCCGTCGCCGCCGTCCGCGCGCGGCGCGACGACATCTGCCTCTCCGCGCTGCGGCTGTTCGGCGACCGCATCGCGCGGGGGGATTTGTTATCCTTAATTTTAGCTCGGGCTGCTCTCTATAAAGAATATATTTATCTTTTTGTTAGGACAGGGTGTGTCGCGCAGCCGGTCCCGAGGGTGCTGTCGCCAATCGCTTGCTTCGCTTCGCAGCCGTCGGCGGGCGCGGCGCTGCGGTGGGCAATTAACAGATCTTTTATGTCTGGGGTGGTGCTGCTGGAGAAAACAGAAGCGGCGCAGCTGTTAGGGGCTTTTGTTATCTCAACCTCCGACGATCCCCCTTGCCTTCGCTTCAGCGCGCCGCCAAGTGACCCTGACTTAACTAAATCACTTTCTGTTAGCCCAACCCTCTACGTCGAAGTCCTTTTGGACCCCCCCTCCCTCCAAATCACCCCCCCCCCCTTCTCCCCTCTCGCCGCCGCCATTTTCGACAGCGACGACTCCCTCGCGGCTCATCTCGCGGAGCCCCCCCCCCCCTCCAGTCCCCCCTCCCCGCAAGATGCATCCCCCTCCCCCCCTCTCCTTGCGGCCGCCGCCCTTCGCCACTTCGCCGCCACCACCGCCGCCCTCCTCCAACGCCCAGATTTCACCCCCCCCCCTCACCGATGGTCGGTTTTGCTCCGAAAGGAAGATTGGACGAGGGTCCCCCTCCTTTCTCGCGTCGCCCGCCTCTGCCCTCGCTTCGCTTCGCTTCGCTTCGTGGCCCTCTCCGAACTTGCCGTCGCCTCCCTGGCCTTCGCCCAAAGCAACCCCCCCCTCGCTTTGGAGGCCGCGCGACTGTTCGGACCGTCCGACGCCGTCGCCACAATATCCGACGGCGCCGCGTCCGTTCGCGTCTCTCTGCTCGAGTTTCTTCCCTTCGCTTCGCAGGAGGGGCGCCGCAGCGCCGCTGAGCGCGCCGTCTTGGCGCGGCTGGTGGACGCGCTGATTGAGGGGGAGGGGGTGTCTGTTTCCGCAGCTGCGCTCATTGCCTTGGCGCGTAACAGCTATTTTAAGCAATTTTTTAGAGCGGCTCAAGTCGCGGAGTTGGACGCCGCTGGCGCCGCTGAGGTGGCGCAGGAGCTCGCGGGTGGGGGGTTAAAAGACTTATTTTTGTCTTTTATCTCAGTGCATCCCCTAACAGACTCAAATTTCCTCTCATGTATATCCCTCACCATCCGCAACGGCCACGGCGCGCTGTTCGATTCGCTTCGTGCGCCTCCCCCCCCCCTGCGCGACGTTTTCAAATCGGGACCCCTCCGCCTCCTCAGGGGCTCCTCCAAAGTCGCTTTGCTTCTCTTCGCTTCGCTTCGCGCCGCCTCCTTCGACTTCCGCGACTCCTGCCTCTTCCACAACATTTTAACAACGGCTTTAAACGCGTCCATTTACGCCGCCGACGCTGCCCTCAGCGCCGCCATTGTCGCGACCTTCCCCCGCCACAAATTCGATTTCGAAGAGCCACTTCGACGTTGCCGCACCCCTCCGCAAGCGCTCGCTCTCGTCTCCGCGGCAATTTCTATTTTTAGAGCAGCCCCCCCCATCGACGCCAAATTCGTCGCCGACCTCGCCGTCACGGCCCTCTCCGCCCGCGCCCCAAAATCCTTTGATTTGTTAGTTAGCAGCATCCCACATCAGGTCCTCGCCTGCGCGGGTGTTCTAAAAATAGCCGACGCAGCCATCGCGCTTGGGCAAATTCCTTCCCTCGCGACCTTTCGCGCTGCCCTCGCGCCCATGGCTATTTTTAGAACAGGTCAAATTCCTAAAGAGTCGTTTTTGAATTGGCGCGCTCTTTTGGATGCCGACGGGGGGGGTATGGGCGAAGTGGGGGGGGGTCTGAATTTGCGCTCCGTCAAGACCCCCCTCGAGCTCTTAAGCGCCGCAATTTTGGCGGGAAATGTCGCCGTTGCGCGCGCTGTCAAAACGGCGTTGGAAGTGGGGGGGGGGTGTGAGTGTGAGGTTAACAAACTTTTAGAGTCTCTTTTACCTCGAATCGCGAGGTTTCAAGATAAAAGGATATTGTTGGAATTTTTTAAACCCGCAACGTGTGCTGAGATAATTAACAAAGCTGTCGCGGAGTCTTTAGCGCACCGTCGCTTCGCTTCGGCGGATTTCCTCATGGCCTCTGGCGCCGCCCCACTCGACGCCAACCCCTCGGCTGCCGACGCGCTGTTGATTTTTGCGCCGCGGGAAGAAATCGAAAGGAGGGGGGGGGTGAAAATTGGGTGGGTGCGAGAGGAGCATTGGCTGCGGGACGAGATAACAGACCTTTTAGCTTCCAGTGGCGCTGTGAGGCCCTCCCCCCTCTCTGTCCCGAGGGGGCTTCAGATGGCTGAAGCTATTTTTGGAAAACGTACCCCCCCCCCCGAAATCTCTGCGAGGGACGCTCTCGACGCCGCCAGTTTCATCGCGCGCAACTCGCGACGGTTCGTCCCTTCGCTTCGAGACGGCGTCCCGCCTCGCTTTGATGTGACTCTTAAAGACGGTCATCTTTTATCTTTTATGATTGAGAATTCCATCCCCCCCCCCGCGGCCCTTGTTGCCGCCCGCGCTTCGATCGCGCGCTGGGCTGACCACCCCCTGCGCGCTAAACTGACAAATGTCTTTATTTTTAGCTCAGCCTCCAACCATCAAGTCAATGTCAAGGTCAACGTTGACTTGACAAGCGATGTCATCTCCGTCGACGCGCGGCGGGGCCGTTGGGCGGCAGCAGATTTACCCCCCCCCCTGTCGTTCAACCCCCCCCCATTCTTTTCCATCCTCCCGCCTGACCTCCCGCCCCGCCCCCCCC
>JAIYDP010000149.1 GCA_027487435.1 Verrucomicrobiaceae bacterium
AGAGTGTTTGACTTCCACTGCCATTTCGTCTTGTTATGCAATGCAATTTCCTTTTTTGGAGTTTTCGACTTGTGGCCATGATCGCGAAATCCGACACGAAAGATCAAATTCAAAAAGTAGATTCTTTTAGACACGCTCTATTGTCTTTTGGATTTTTTTTTTTTTTTTTTAATGTTTTTTGTTTGGTGTACTCTAATTTTTTCACAATTAATCTTGAAGTGAATGGACACAGCATTCGCTCACCACAAGTTCTTTTTCAGCGGAATTCCAATTCAACTTACAAACCGCAGAGCATGGTACTTTTTCCGTTTCTGTGCAAACCTGACTTCCTCTTAGACGGAGCAATTCACTGAGGAGCAAACCGCGGAATATCGTGAGGCCTTTTCTCTGTTCGATAAAGCTGGCGATGGCACCATCACAACCAAAGATCTTGGGACTGTTATTCGCGCGCTGGGTTTTTTGTCTATTCGCCTCGCTGACTGAACAGGGAAAAATCCCACTGAAGCTGAGCTGCAAGACATCATCAACGAGGTAGATCCCAACGGTGAAGGAACGGTTGACTTTCCTACTTTCATGACGATCATGGCGCGGAAGATGAAAGATGTCGACACTGAAGAAGATATCATCGAAGCTTTCCGTGTCTTTGATAAGGATGGAAATGGAACTATCTCAGCTGCTGAGCTACGACACGTCATGACGAATTTGGGGGAAAAATTGACGGTCTTGGATTCTGTCATATCTTCTCAAACTTTTAGGAAGAAGAAGTCGATGAAATGATTAGAGAAGCTGACGTCAACGGCGATGGTTTCATTGACTATAGAGAGTTCACGAAGATCATCCTAAATTGATGTAGTTGTAATTTATTTGTAAACGAAAAATAATAGAGCGCTTACTTTATTGCGGTTGCTTAAATTTACACAAGAATTTCTACGGTAACGTGTCGTACCGGATTCCATGATCTTCGGGGATTCTGCCAGAAGGATCCCCCATCAAGTGCGGATGGTCCATTTGATGAAGCAACTCCTCGGAGCCAACATCACCTCGATCGTAATCATCAGCTCCAAATCGGCGACTGCATGATGAGATGAGAAAATGATTGTAGACCTTCGTCGCCGATGCGCATTAAGTCTATCTAGATGTCCAGGATTGAAGTCATCGTCCGCCGATCTTTCCTTCCTCCGTTTAATTGCGATTTCGTCTTCTTCCTCTTCGCTCTCCGACTCTTCTTCCTCTTCCTCCTCTTCTTCCCACGCAGGCTCTTCCTTCACTCTGGCCTTCCGAACGGGCTTGGGGGGAGGGGGCGGAGGTTGCATCAGTGAACCATCTGGATTAAGATGACGCCTACAAGCTGCAAGCTTGATGATCTGATCCCCTCGATAAAGGCGCAACGAAAATCCACTTTGAACATGGGCAGCACATTGAGGATGAAACGAAGCGCGGCATGTCTTGTACGCGCACTGAATGCACGCACCAATAGAAGTCTTACATACGTCGCAAACCTCAGGATTGAGCAGATCCAAAAACAAAGTACAAGTTGCCACCGTCGTGGATCTATTTCCGTCACGCCTCCAATGGGCTCACACCTGATATTGTCTACAGTGAAAACTTCAGGGATCCAGATTGCACTGGAAAATGAAAATGAGATGGTGAAACAAACCAGAGAAGGTGAGCCCAGCGGCCATCTGTGGTTGGTTTCATTGCCCCAGTCTTTATTGGGCAAAGCATGCAGCTCTGTTGTGTAAGAGGAAATGGGTAGAAGAATGAAACAGCATCCTTTTCTTTTGATTCGCAACGTCTGCAAAACCATGCATCTTCTGGGAGACTGCCTACAATTCCATAGCAAGCCTGGTGAACGGCAATGTTGCAGCCATCGCAAAAGACAATCCGATTTCCAACTTCCTCTTCAACATCCAGACACACACAGCATGGAATATCATCTTCGTTCGCATAGAGTATTTCAGGCAGCAAGATCGGCGTTGTGTTCCGAACAATCTGAGGCTCCACTTTCGGTTTGCGCCCTCTTTTCCTTGATTCATTGGCTTCTGCAGCAGCATCAGCAGATGCATCTGTAGTCTGCCTGTGGAGCAGTTGCATGTTGCCTTTTGGTGCCATTTGATGAAGCATTGGAACCATCCCCAAATTCATCTGGGATGGCACGAAGCCGTGGTGAGCAGCACGAGCGTCGTAGGTTTGCATGTTTGGCATCGAAGAGTTTAAGTCACCATAGGATTGATCCATCGTCGTTGGCTGGAATGAGTATGGATCATGCCGAGGCTCCCCGAATTGAGAAAATCGCGCTGTCATGTTGAACCTAGGATCCATTGGATGTTCATGAACATGATGATCAGGATTTCCTTACAGATTAGTCATGAAAAGGAGGACAAACCGTCCTTACCATGGACATGCTCCATGGCGCGATCTTCAAACGAACAAACTAATGAGACTATTACTTTTTAAAATTGATGCAGTGGGTTTCCCTGAACTTCGGCTGGGCCTCCCTTGCATCGTATTTAGGGTGGAAGCGATATCGGAGTTTGCAAAGTCCTCTCCGAGACCCTGATTTTTCGTACTATTCGTTGAATGTGTTTCTCTTTGGCGTCTTGCATCTACTAGAAATGAAAGCAGAGAAGGTCAAGTCAAGGGCTCTCTCTCTGTTGTGCATTAGGCTGTATCGCCTCGGACTGTCTGTTGAGTTTGTTTATTTTGTTTTCAAGATGATTTTCAACGAAGGGCTCAGCGATATTGTTTTGTCGATTATTATCTCGATTGTCTTCGTTTGGTCCGAGGTTCGCGCCATCGAAGATCATGAGCGATCCGTTCGCGAGGATTCTGCTTAAGCCCCTTGAATGTAGCATTGAATTGGTTCTCCTGCACACCTGTATCTACCCGCAAGAGTTTGACGCATTGTAATTATCTCAGAAATAAAAAATAACATGAATTCTTTTGTAGAATGGGCAGAGTTTCACAATGTGGATTTTTGATCCTATTGACGTTGTATCAAAGGCTCATTGAGCTAGTGGAAATGTTCCTAACTCTATTCTTCCCCGTAACATATGAAAATCGAAACAGAAGCCTGATCGCACGATGACATAGAGACAAAAAAAAAAAACCAATGGTGTCACAAGATATTCTGTGACCAGACAAGAGAGCTGCTTCAGTATCTGAGCGTGTAGTTTCTTGTTTGTAGACAACATGAAGCTTTGATACTGGCTGCCCTCACGCTGCAATGCGAAGCATTGTTTATCAGACCTTCTCGATGTACAGAGCCGGTTTCGTTAGTGATCCCCCAAACACTGTCGCTGCAGGCCCAGTGTCTCCTCGTCCTTCCTTCCCACGATTTGAGTCCTTTGTGAGCAGTCAGGCCAGACCCATCCTCAATCTTTAAAGAACTCAATTATTTAGATTGTTATCATATTGCCATGAGTGCACTCTTCAATCTGCTACTTATCTCTCCTGTGACGTGGGCATTTTCGCAGGATGATTATCAGCAGTATCGAATGGATCCACACTATTACGATGTCGTCGTTTGCTTGTCGTCTGACTTGCTCAGTTTCTCAAAGTTCCGAAAGATTGCACGACCAATGAAATAAAAAAGTCGTACAGAGAGCTTGCATTGAAGTATCACCCGGACAAGAATGAAGACAAATCTGACGAGAAGTTTCTGGTCCTGACAAGAGGTGCGGAACTCTGTTTGATTTTCTCACTGCACAGCGTTTCAAACCCTTTCAGATCCTGAAAAGAGAGCACAGTATGACGACTGGCTCGAATCGGGGCCATTTTTTGCGAATCCAGAAAACCTCAACTTTATGTTTAACATCAATATTGAAGAGGTTGACTTCGAGGGATTTTTCAAGAGAGTATTCTATCGATCTCTTTCTCCGCAATCGTGCGCCACAGCTCTGGTGTCTCTCTCCTTTTTCATATTTGTGCATAGATTTTCCGGAGGTGCGTCTTCTGTCGTTCTCCGTCTGTTAGCTACCATCCTTGACTGTGGGATTTTCTATTTGCTGTCGGCATCTATTCGCCATGCTGCTTGCTATCTGGGTTCGTGTCCTCGAAAAGACGACGGGTGGGCATATTTGCTGGCTGGCTTTTGTCACCTTTTTGTCACCTACACATTTAAAGGAGCCACGATTGGGAAGCAAGTGTTTGGATTGTCAATCGTGCGTTCGAACAATCTGCCTTACTCCTTTCTGTTCTCTTGCTTTCGTCTTTGGTTGAAATGGATTGGGATTTCATTTGTTGGCATGTTCCTCATGATTGCCTTCGTTGCAAACATGACGTGGCTGGAATCTCCCATCCTTGTTTGGATAATATGGATGTTTGGATTGATGTCCCTCAAAGTTGACATGCCATGGGATTTGTTGTTGGGAACGCGAGTGAAAAACAATGTCGCGAAGCAGTAAATGTAGTCAAGGTTCATAATTTATTTTCGTCTATATTTAAGTTGCTACAGGTGGTTGCTGCGGTTGCTGCGGGATCGGAGGAGTGGGGCGCGGGGATGCTGAAGCTTTGCTCATTGCTTCACGCAGCTTGGACACAGATTCTCTCTTCTTATTCACATCTATGAAAGACGATGAAGGAGACCTCCCTGACTCTTTGGCCTCCTTTTCAGCTGCTTCGCCTCTTTCTTGCTCTCTCTTTTTCTCGTCCTCAATGCGTTTTTTGTCTTTTTCGAGACGATCCCGTACCTTTTTTACTTCTTCTTTGATCTGGATTGTCAGTAAGTAAAGAATTTTTCAATGCGCAGACTCCAATTGAACGAGAGAAAGGCAATCTTACCTCTTTCTGCTGCCTGCTCTCGGTGCAGCCCATCCTGCACTTTAACAGAATTTTTAAGTTTTGTTTGTGACCAATTTTTGTCAGAATGGATGGCGTTTTGCCGCACTCCCGTGTCTTTGTCAATGACAACGGACAGTGGGAACTTGCCTCTGTCATCAGATCAGAAGATAATGCATGGATTTGCCTGCTGAACGCACGGAATTGTCTTGGTGTTCTGATTGTGCCAGGGCAATGAAATCGTTGTTGCAAGTGACCACATAATGCCTTCAAACCCTTCTATGATGGACGGAGTGGAGGACATGATTGGTCTCCGACATCTTTCTCTGTTCGTCTCACGCATCAGAGCTGAGCCACCTCAACGAAGCTGCTCTCGCACATAATGTCGCGTGGCGGCACAAATGGGGCCTTATGTACACTTACGTCGGACACCTGCTGATATCTGTGAACCCGTATCGACATCTTCCCATATTTACTCCAGTATGGCCCGATATTCATTCGCTAACAGAAAGAAAATGATCCAGATGTACAAAAACGGCGATAAATTTGAATCTGACGGATCCCGCCTAGCGCCTCATGTATTCTCAATCGCAGATGCGGCCCACAAGTCCATAGTATGATTGAAAAGTATGTTTCTAACAGAAGGTCCGTGACAAGAAAAGTCAATCTCTGGTTGTGTCGGGCGAAAGCGGAGCAGGAAAGACAGAGACGACAAAGATCGTGATGCAGGCATGTTGAGTTTGATGGCTCTAAGTTTGCAAGTACCTCGCTGTTGTTGGAGGACGATCTGGGGTTGGTCAGCTCGAAAAACGAATATTGGACACGAATCCTATTCTGTAGGCAGCAAACGCTGCATCTCATTTCGACAGGGAGTCGTTTGGCAACGCCAAAACTCTGCGAAATGATAATTCGTCGAGGTTTGGGAAGTACTTGCAAATACAGTTTGATCAGTTCGGGACTGTCTGTGGGGCTTCTATGCAAAGCTACCTGCTCGAAAAGACCCGCATTGTCTTTCAGGCGATCGGAGAACGGAACTACCACATATTTTATCAGGTTCTTTCTCGGTGAAGTTAGGTTGATGTCGTAGATTGTCCAAGGCATGTCCCCCGAAGATCGGGCACAATTTCACATCCTGGATCTTGATGAATATGATTATCTTAACCAGAGGTATTTCCCTGAATTCTCGATTTGAATGGCAGCGAGTGCTATGTCGCAGACACGGCGTACCCAAACGGTGAAGACGATCAAACGGCGTTTGATCTGACCAAAGCCGCCATGATCGTATGCATTTGCTCATCTCCCCGCTTATGATCCGAAGGGTGTTGGCATTTCAGAATCTGACATGAGGTCAATCTTTTCCGTTCTCTCTGGAATCCTTCTGCTAGGAAACATCTCTTTTGGAGGGACTGGCAAGGACGATGCCAAAGTCTTCA
This sequence comes from Verrucomicrobiaceae bacterium, assembly GCA_027487435.1. Lineage (GTDB taxonomy): Bacteria > Verrucomicrobiota > Verrucomicrobiia > Verrucomicrobiales > Akkermansiaceae > UBA956. The sequence goes on from JAIYDP010000149.1 coordinate 6,213, forward strand.
CACTTTTCTCTTTTTGAATTTGGAAGATCGTCAACGGCGACCTCCTCGAGATAATCGCACGGCAATTTAAGATTCAAGCGTCAGCGTTGGCAACTGCCTTTGGTAGCTCTCCTCGGGCATTTCTTATGAGAAGAAACTCGCCAGATTGTCAGAGGCTCTGAGACATTCTCCAGCCGTCGCTCTCATGATGTTGCGCCTGCCTTTCGTTTGCTGACGTTGCGAGGAGGGGATTCATTCTCGAGACGCCCTTGCGAAGGCCATGTATCAGTCAATGTTCAAAAAGCTCGTGGATCGAATCAACTCGAGCCTCAAGTCGAAACTTGATACTCAAATTTTCATTGGCATGCTGGTCATTTGCATCTGCATTGGTCTTGACAATACAGGATATCTTCGGGTTTGAAGTATTTCAATTCAACAGCTTTGAGCAGATGTGCATCAATTATGCAAATGAGAAGCTTCAGAAAGTTTCGACCGCGTGCAGACGATTCTCACATCCAGTTTTTCAACGATCACGTCCTTCGAATCGAGCAGCTTGAGTACGAAAAGGAGGGAATTCATTGGGACCGGGTCGAGTTCGTCGACAATGAGGTTTTATGCGGGACGAAAAAAACTCACGTTGAAGCCTTGTCTTCAAATGATTGAAGACAAAACGACAGGAATCCTCGCGATTCTTGACGACGTTTGAGATTGAATGCATGGCTCATTGTTCAGAACTGCAAGACAAACAAGACAGATAGAAATTTTCAGTCTTCTGGTTCTTTTTTTCGTAATGGTTTAGTGATCAACTCTCGAAGACTTTCAACAACAAATCTGCGTACTTCTCGATCCCCAAGAGCCGCAACAAAGAAGTGTTTTGCATTCGGCACTATGCTGGCGATGTTTGTATATTTGAGTGGGTTTCTCATCAATTAGGTCGCGTATGACATCGCTGGATTCGTCGACAAGGACAACGACTTTCTTCACAGCGATCTCTCTGATGTATTTTGAGAACATCAACCCTGTATGACTCCAAGGTCATTCTTGCCAGCGAAGACGCGTTTGTCAAGAGTCTCTTCGAAATTCCAGCGCCAACGCAGCGGGCACGGGCCGGAACGATCACCAAGGCGCTTCAAAAGAACACGTTCGTCAGTGTAAGTGTGGCGATAAGACTCATGTTGATTTGAAGGTTGGAAGCCAATTCAAGTCGCAATTGGGCGATCTTATATCGTCTCTGGCAGCCACACATCCGTACTTTGTCCGATGCGTGAAGCCGAATGTTTCAAAGTCATCAAGTCTCCTTGACAAGCGCCTTGTCATTGCTCAACTTCGGTGCGGAGGTGTCGTTGAAGCTGTCCGAGTTTGTCAAGCTGGATTTCCGACTCGATATCGATATGAGGAGCTTTACGAAACGTTTCAGTACTGAAAGAGGTTTTACTTTGCAGAATGCGCTACAAGCTCCTCCTATCTTCAGACATCGCTCCAAAGGATTCCGTCATCGGGATGAAGGAAGTTCTCGCAGCGGTCAACATCAATTCGAAAATGTGTTCCAGGCCTCCGCTATCTCACTGGGCAGGTACGCCTTTGGAAAAACAAAGCTTTTCTTCCGTGCGGGCATTCTCGCTCAACTGGAGCACCTACGCGTGCTGAAGCAAGGGCAATTGATGACCAGGATCCAGAAGGTCTTTCGAGGTCATGTCGCCAGGCTGCAATATTGGCGAGTTCACTCTGCCGTTTGTGCCCAGCGAGCTGTTCGCTGCTGTGTCCGAAGGTTTTACTACGTACCACGCGTCGCCATGTTTAGAATTTCAATGGCGACTCTGCGGACGTAGTGGGCTTGAATTTGTGCCTCACCCGTCGAGATTGAAGATGCTGAACTTCTCTCGTGCTGTGGAGGGAGGACATGTCCTCTTGCGGTCATGCTGCCGTGCGATTGAAAATCACAGTTACGTCAAAATGCTGCACAAAATCGGTGCTGAGAAGTCTGTCGCAGTGCGGGAAGCTTTTCTTGTCAATTTGACGATGGCAGGCAGCCTTTCGACGAAAATGCGCCCAAGTTCTCCTTCGCACAACTATCGCAGCCATCAAAACTATGGCGAGATTTGTCGCAGCGGCAGTTGGTGCTCGCATTGCAATGCGGGCTGCAGCCTTTGACGAACTGGAGAGATACTTCATTCGTACGTCGGTATCGATTTGGTTCGCAATCGCGCTGCCCGAGCATCGCGCTTCTACTTGCGTCGCTCGGCACGTGAAGGCCTCCTCTGGGCGACGACGGTATTGGCGAGCAATTGTGTCGCCTTTCGCAATAAAGGCTGAGGCAGCCGTGAGGAGAGTGCTGCACGAAAGAAAGTATCGGCAGCGGATCGCAGCATCGTCTATTTCTGCCGCTGTGCTGTCTGGGTTTGCCACTACATGCCGTATTTGTTTATTCGCCAGTTTACTTCGCAATTTGTTCTCAATGCAGATCGCAGCAAGCTCAATGCTTGTGCCTGCTGTTAGGATGGTGCATTCACGCAATCCGTTCCTCCAATTCATGCTGCGGCAGCGCTCGTCGCGGACTATTCAAGTTCATGCATTTGCTGTTGCGTTAATGAAATCAGAAATGGGCTCGAGAGGCGAGTGCAAGGAAGAGATTCTTAGTTAGGATTCACAGCACCCGCACTCTTGCAGTCATCATATTCTTATTGATGCTTGACTCTTTTAGTCCGCGATGGAAAGGGTATGCTTTGTTCTCCGCTACGTGCGAGCTCAGAGAATTGAGCTTGCTCAACGCGTGTTACAGACCCGATGCCGCGGGGCTGCGGTGCGTCATCGTCATCTTTGGCTACTGTACCACGTCGACTTTCTTCTGGTTTCTGATGTTAGAATCTTAACTTGACTCACTAGAGCTGCGCTGCTCGCGTGTTTTCTCGTCGAGGTGTTGCGCGAATGAAAGCAGAAATTGAAGCTGCACGCATCGCTGCCGAGGAAAAGGCTCAACATGAGCAGCTCTTGTTCGAAGGAAGAGAGAAAGTTATCGCCATGTCTCTTTTATGACTGGAAAGGCAAGAAGGGAGCGAGCAGAATGCACCCGGTGGCGGGAGACAGAGAGCGTCCTGTCAACAAGCCTCTATGCAGACGTCACAGAGGCACCAGAACCATTGATTGAATCGTTGCAAATAATGAGCAGGCTCTCCGTCGCGTATTGAATGCTTGATTCTAACTCCGACTAGGTACCAGAGCTGTACTTTAAAGGGGGAAAACTATGTCCGACGGAGTTTGTGCAGAGAAGGCAGTATGTTCGGTGGCTCGTGTTCGTCAACAACAAGCTGTGCCGAGTATGCCTTAAGTATGTTGCCAAGTGATCGCGACAGGAAAGGTCATCGTACATTCGTCTTGCCGTGTCCAAGGACGCCAATCCTGCCTTCGTTGACGTGCCCTGTGAAGACCCCGACTTTGACGCCATTCAAGTCCAGATGATGGGTTCTTGTTTGACTGGACAGGGCCTTGCAGAGACGGGTTATGTTGCAAGCAAGTTCACGGGTGGCGTAGAAGTGGAATTTCGACCCAACGCCGAGATAACGCGAGAAGAGCTCATAGAGCTCAAAGTATTGATCAGATGTCGTTTTGCCGTTTTTACTATCGTAGGTCGCTGTCGACTTTCGAAGAGAATCTCCGGATGGTGATGTGAAAGACGTGAAGAGGCTGTGGTACACAAACACATGCTCCTCTTAAATTGAAAAAGGGGCTTCCGAGACGCCGATTCCATCAGCTCATCTGCCGTTGGCTCGATCATTGCTGACAAACGTGATTTTGTCCTTGTTAATGGATTTTGATTATTTGTAGAACTGGGCGCTGTTAGCACGATTACTCGATGCTTCACTTCAGGAGCTCTTTTTCAGCCAAAGCGCAAAGTTCTTCGAGCTGAGGCCATCGCATCACTTGCCTGCATCGGCATTGGAGAAGGATCGCCGATGTTGAAGGTTGAGGACTTCGTCGCTGTGCAGAGGAACCCTCCTCTCAGAAGGACGTCTGCTATTCAAGATGCTGCCCTGCTAGAAGGTTACGTGAAGAAAAAGGATCATGGCTTTTTCGGATTGAAGCATCAGCGGTATCTTCGACTCTTCCCAGGCTTGTTGCACATTTTCGACAAGAAAGGAGACGCGGTGGCTTCCCATTCGATTTTGATTGACTCCCTCACCGTGATTTCTTGCACTTCCGAAGGCCGTGTCGTCGAGGTTACGTCAAGGGAGCTGAAGTCAAAAAATAGAAAGACGTGGCAGTTCATTTTTGAGAATGGAGCTGCTGCGTTCGACTGGACACGTGCGATCCATGCTGCGACAAGGGACGAGGGTTCCAGTGAAGTTGGAGGCTAAGATGACAGCGTTAATAAATTGTACTCGTAGATTACACTTGTTGAAACCGCGACACAATGTGGATTGCAAATGCCAATGGAGTGTGGCCATATCGGCTGGGCTATGAGACCGCGTCAACTTGGACCTCACGAAATGGCACTCAGGAGAGAGCTTGGATATGACACAGCTAGACCTAACCTGACACACGCTGCGACTAATGATGTGGCATAATTCAGGAAAGACGACCGACGATCATTGAGAGAATTGAACCTCTCCAATGTCTCCGAACACGCAGATAGAAGGCCATTCAAAAACTCAATGCCCTCAGCTCCCTGCACAGAGGAAGCAAACGCAGTCAAGGTCCCCAAAACGTTTTGATTGTGAGCCTGCTCAATATGACGCAAGAGGTGAGCCTTCAAAAACGTGTCAATCGCTGCGGAAAAATCGACAGGCTGAAACAAATACGAGGCAGCTGCTTCAAATGAGGTCTCTGGTATCGTCGACAAGAGCAGGCTTTGAGTTCGGGAATGGAAAGCACGTCGAACATCCTACCCCGTGAGCCCTACATGTCGCTAAAATAACCCTCTTTCGCTCCAAAAACGTGATAATATGAGGCCTCCCATCAGAAAAGGCAGCGGAGAGCTTGAGCCTTTGCAAGAACCCATCAGCAAATTTCCTGCAAAATGAGAGAGCAAGCAAAAGACCACTGTGGCAAAGGGATTGAAGAGCTGAATGGGGCGCCATTCATGTCGATGAGAATCAGGTATTCGAGAATAACAGGAGCCAAGAATATCGGCCCCGACGTAAGAGAAACGAAATGATTCAACCACATCGTCAGCTTCCATATTAAACGGAACGATGAAATGTCACTGAGGAGTCTGACGGTTGGGGGCATTGAAGTAGAAGCCGATTCAGTGCATTAATAATGTTGTTGATGACAGCCCCAGTTGACATGACAGATCTGACAGACGTCAGGAGCATGATTGAAGACCAACAAAAGCGGTGTGTTCTTCTCGGATGATCCCAAGATTGCGTCAACGCTTGACCCATAGCCTGAAGTCTCAGAGACAGCAACATTCAACTCACAATCACTGACACTAAACACGATATCGCCGCGACGGCAACGTTGCAAAACCCTTATAAAAGAAAATGCAACCGTATTTTCAGGGATAGAATACTGACTAAAACCAACAGGCTGAGGACGTGAGAGGAAGAATAGGGAGATGGACATCAAACGACCAGGCATGGTACAAGAAAAGAAGAGCCGCGTTGACGACGCATTGCATCTCGTTCGCCGCTGAAGGTTGAGATCAAAAACATCACCCAAAGTCGCAACGTTGCTCGACATGATTGACAAGTTGAACGAAGATCTCAATCAGAGAGGGGAGGGTGCCGGTGCACTACACGATAAGAAAAAAACATTCGAATGGTAGAACAATCATGATGGGGATAATCGGAGTTTTGCAAATCGCACTGATGATATCAGTGGCCAATGCTGACGATTGGTTGTTCGAAAGCAGCTTTGCGATGAGAGAATACGCTGCACGACGTTACAGCATTCAAACGGCTAAGTCCACGAACATGATCAGCGATACAAAAAGAACCGAAAAGAGTTGCCAAGTCTTCGCTACACTATGAGAACGTCAACATTCGGTAACCCTTCAATGTCCGAAGTGGCCCTGTCTAGTCAACTCTGACAAAAACAAGAATACTGAATTCCAGAGAAATCAAGAAGGAAAGCGTGCTGTAGCGAAACCCCAGCAGGATCGGTAGTTTGAAAGAGTTGTATTGGAGTCATTGCAATCGACAACGCCTCCTTGGACACCTCATGCCCAGCCATCACCGCTGCAATGTAGGTTCTACTCTTGTGAGAAACAAATCGCGTTTCAAACTTCAGCTTGTAGAGCACAAATGCGATGATTCCCTCTTGAGCCTTTGCACTATGACTATGAGCGACACTGAGGCGGAGCCAAGTACGAGTGTCGTCGTGTCGACAAAATACCGAGAGACTCGATGAGGACTTGAATAAATGCATGAGCAGACAGACTCTGGAATTTTAGCTGCAAATCGTGGAATGGCGCACGCTTAGATGGAACAGGCTCCTCAAAGCAGCGATCACGAAGACATCCTCCGCCTCAAACGCCACCGTGCGCGCTAGAACGGAAACCACAGCATCAACAGACGAGGAGCTATTTGAAAAGAGTGGACAAGTCGAGTCAACAAGAGACCGAATCGATATGAGAGAAGTGATGTGGTCCAGCAACCGTTGCCCGTCTCAAGTGTCATGAAGCGAATAAGGACTGATATACATGTCGTAGATGTTTGTATCATCAGAATCTCGTTTGAACACGAAAAAAGGACTGCCTGCGTCATCAGATTCACAAGATGAAGACATATCTTCAAAATGGGGCCGCGGAAAGACTCGGACACGAGAGACGATAGTTTACAATATTTTGACTCACAGTCAGATCCGCCAAGCCTTTGAAGGGCCACAATACAGCCCCTTGCAAATTGTTGAGACATCGCACGCAGGCTATCATGGATCGAAAGAAGTTGAGAGAGCGAGAGTGTTTGTAAGAAGACTTCTTCTGTTCTCATAGCTTTCGCAAGAATATCCAATACTTGATTTGTAAGTGCGTCATGGGACGCACCAATGCATGTCGGAAGGTAGTGCTTGCAAATGAGAGTGATCAGATCCAGACATTCTTGAGGACATCGGTTCGTGAATGATAGCGAAGCACTGAGTAGAGAAGGGCTGTGCCCACCCGATTCCACAAAATACTTCGAAGCAAGAGTGGCAGACGATGACTGACTCTGTTCACCAAGCAAACACGATTCCCAAGTCTCAATCAAAGACATGCTCAAACAGATCAATAAAATTGAGATTTTACCTTTTTAGAAAGCTTGGGCAAGAATCGTTCAATTGCTGTAACATGATAAGTTGAGATGAAAAAGAAAAGAAGATCATTTTTTTCTGCTTTCACTGTTTACGAATTGGAAAGTGTGATAAAGAAAATAGTTGTAAACTTTTGTGTAAAATTTGGACTCATGGCTCTCGTTGAAGATGGGGAAGTTGAAGGACCCCGACTTCCTGGAACTGAGGAGCAGCTCCATGGCATCATTTTATTCATTGTGTTCTCTAACTTCTGAAGACCGGCATCGAAGCTTGAGGAAGTCTTCATCTCCCACCAACGTTCGGACGACAAAGCGATCACGGACACGTTCCCGCTCCAGGTCCAGAGAGAAAAAGAATGAAAAGCAACGTTATCGACGGAGTAGGAGCCGCAGCAGGAGCCGGAATCGACGGAAGCGGGCCAGGAGCAGGTCCCACAGCCATCACAGACGTCGCAGGTCAAGAGATCGGAGGAGCCGAAGTCGAACGAGAAAAGAGAAATCCAATACGACCGACACATCTCAAGTTTCGCGTAGCTGTGGAGATTCACGTCAAGAGTCTAAGACTGTGAAGTTCGACTTTTCTCATGCTCTGTTGACAAAGGAAGAATCTGAGTACCTTTGAAACAGCCAAAGTAACTTGACAGTGACGATATTCGAGTTCAAGAATCTGACGATGAGAATATTCGACTTAAGTCTGTTGCTTCTATTTTATCCAAGTATCGGACTGCGTCTGTTCCTTCTCCTTCAGGTACAATCAGTGGTGTACTTTGTCTGACACACAGGCCCGACTGAGATTGAGTCTTCCTGTGTTTTGAACGCTACCCTAACCAACAAGAAGGGCGTCGGTAACGAAGGATCTCCAATTGTTTGTCACGGAGATCCTTTATCGCAGACGCATCGCACGGTAACTAATTCAGAACTATCTCTTGTGTCTCGTGATTGTCGTGAACCTAGCGTTGACTCTGTATCCGATTCGAACCCCGATCCGATTCAAGACGATGGGGAAGATATTTTCGGAGAACCAGAACTCGTGGGAATCGATGTTTCCAAGGAGTCGGAGGGCGTTACCGATGGCAGCAAATGTGGAGACGTTGCGGATGATATGTTTGCTGACGATGTCGTTGGTGCGGGTGTCACTAAGATGGGAGTATGAAAGTCCGAATCTTCCTTTGACTTTGGAAGGCATCTGCTGCTGTTGACTACAATGCGATTGCTGGTAATCAAGACAATTGGGATGATGCTGAGGGATACTTCAGTAGGATTGCTCACAGAGAGGTCGTGATTTTTGCAGATTGTCGAAATGGCGAGGTGCTGGGAGGTCGGTATGTTATTACATCAAGTTTTGGAAAAGGGGTGTACAGCACTGTTCTATATGCTAGGGACTCTAAAGAGAATGATCAGGTTGTCGCGATCAAGATTATTCGGAACAACGAAACAATGTTGACAAATGTCGGCACTTCTCACTTGTCAGGTCCAAGCAGGGCCAGAAGGAAATTGCAATTCTCAAGGAAATCTCTCGATTAGATCCCGAGAATAGGAGACACTGTGTTCGTATGCTGGGAAGCTTCGACTATAAGAACCATTTGTGTATTGTGTTTGAAGCTATGCAGTATTTTAGTATCTTCCGTTTTGACATGTTTAGCATGAATTTGCGGGAACTTCTTCGCAAATATGGGCGCGAAGTTGGAGTCAGTGTGAATGCGGTTCGTTCATATGCGAAGCAGATGCTGATATCTCTAAAACACCTTCAAGTTTGTGGCGTTATCCACGGAGACATCAAGCCTGACAATATTCTCGTCAGTGACAAGCTGAATTTGATTAAGCTTTGTGATTTTGGAACTGCAGATTGGGCTCGCGAAGTTTGCATCACTCCTTACATTGTCAGCCGGTACTATCGAGCACCAGAGATCAGTGAGTACATGTGCTTCCTCGCTCTTATTGTGCAGTTCTCGGAATGAAGTATGACTACGCTATTGACATGTGGTCGATTGGATGCGTTTTGTTTGAACTTTACACTGGCAAGTTTGCTTTCCCCGGCCGAACGAACAATGACATGTTGCGCTTGTTTATGGAAGCCAAGGGAGCATTTCACAAGAAGTTGCTCCGAAAAGGAGAACTCAGCTCGACTCACTTTGATGAAGAAGCTGTTTTTCTCTACGCGACAAACGACCCAGTGACGAAACGGGAATGTGTTCAAAAGATTAATTTCAACTTGCTGAAACCATCGAAGACTATCTCTTCTGCGATCATTGCAGCCAGGACGGAAAAGGACGACAAGGCAAGGGTTCTGGAGCTGTCGGATCTTCTTGAACGAATGTTCACTTTGGATCCATCCAAGCGAGTAACCGTCTCACAAGCGCTTCACCACAATTTTTTCAAGTAAAATTATGCAAATTCCATCTCGGAATCTACTTTAATCAAACTGGCCCCGAACAAACTCGCTCTCAGAGAGCTTGTTATCCTTAGGGGCGATGTCAGCCTTGGCAAAAAACAAATCCAGAGTGTGCTTCTTATCGTTCGCGAACAGCTTGACCAAATCGGGTTTCGTCAGAAATCCGTCTTCGTCAGCATCCAAGCGGCGAAACTGTCTCTTCATCACTTCATCCAAGTCCGAAAAATCTCTGCCTGGCAGAGGGGCAGCTGCAGTTTCTGGTGTGTGTTTTGGGGCTACAAAGACAACTGGATTCGAGATTTCTGAAAAGTCAGTCAAATGAAGAGGGCCATAACTCAGTTTCTCATTCACCCAGTCAATGATCGCAACAGTAGTACGATCGCCATCATATCTGGTCGCAATTACAACAAACAAATGGCAAATTCACGAAAACGCGGGTTTGCTGTCCCCTTTGAGAAACAAAAGTATTGTGGGAAGAGCGGAGACGCTGAATTTCTCTGAAAGCTCTCTGTGAGCCTGCGTGTCCACTTTGCCAATGACAAGATCAACATCCGACCGCTGCGCAAACGTTTTGGCAACTCTATCCCAATGCTGTCTTATGAGCAAGGAAAGGCAAGAATTAACCGATGATAGCTTTCTGCAATGGTCGCACCTATCTGAATGAGATCAAAACATGAACTTCAGACCAGTCCGCATAGAATTCGACGAGAACGTTTCTGTGACAATCAAACTTTATCCAGCAAGTGGGACCTCTTCTCAATCACTTCTCCAATCGTCCACGGATTTAGATCAGCAACGTTGGCGTTGCAACTGCCGGCATACAGGATGAAAAAAAGTCCACAGCTCAAGAGCATGTCTCAATTTTCTCGTGAAAATTGCTCGTTTGCTGCCCATCAATCATGGAAGACGAAAAATCATTTCGGCCCCTGCGGTTCTCGATGATGGCGTTTGGAACTGAAGAGGAGATCATTCCGTTAGCACATTCTCATGATTCGTTGTTGACCCTGCAGGTATGTGATCTTGATGCAACGCCTCCGTGTGCGAGGGCATGATGGTGTCCTCATTACTAACGCATCATTCAAGGTGTTTTTGTGTGAATGATATTCTTATTCTAAAGCAACTTGTGGAACGTCATGGCGTCCGTTTTGGGAACGGATTCCCTCCTGATTATTCAACGTTTTTTGAAGAGCATGCGGCTGCCTTCAAGAACGGAGATAGCAAGAAAGCTCTGATGGCCAAAACTGCATTTTTTATGAAGCATTTTGATGAGATCGACAAAGCATCCTTGAATTTCATCAAAAGAGCCAACGAATTTTTGTTGGCAAATGTAATGCTCATCAGCATGCCAAAATTTACTTTTATTCAGGCTTTTGCTATGCCCCTTGCTGTCGGAGTCGCTCGGCGATTGAGAATCCCTGTCATTGGTGTTTTCGATTCGCCTGTGACGCCAAGTCAGTGCTGGCCCTTTCCGCCCCTAGGAGGGGCTTTTGGATGGACCTCCCTAACAAACAAAATGAGTTATGCAAGCGCTTCTACAACCGTTTGGCCAAATGCCATGAAATCTAAAATTATTGAATGGCATGTGAAGAGAGTTGGCGTAACTCCGATTGCCGCAGCAGAGAAGAATACTGCACTTATACTTGAGCAAGATGTTCCTATAATGTACGTCCATGCCCGTTTATACTTGTCTGTTTCAGTTTTTCTTGTAGATATGTCTCAATTTTGCTAGTTACGCTCTGAATGAAGTTCTGCTACCAAGACCGCAAGATTGGCCTCGATGGGTGTTCTACTCGGGCCCGTGGATGGATGCTGAAGTTGCACTCTCGTCTCCACCCTGTTCAGAAGATGATGCACTGGACAGATTCATTGAAGACGGCGTTCCACCTGTTGCGATATGCTTCGGAGAAATGGAACGTTGCGATACCGAAGGGCTCCTCTTCATTGCCATTGATGGTGGTCATAATGCATCTCATCCAAATTATATCAAAAACGGATGGCTCGCTCATTAACTTTGTAGCTATTCTCCGCAACAATCTAAGAGCGATTGTGTACTCTGTAATATTGCTCGGTTGCAATTTGAAGTTTTCCAGGAGTTTGCTGGGTTCAAGGTGCAACCCAGAGTGCTTCCAGTTCGTGGTAATCTCAAGGAGAGACTTTGCAATTTTACAAAGTCGGCAATTTCGGAGAGAAAGCCGCTTCCTGCCTCAATATTTCCCATCTCTCGTTACCCAAGTGTGCAGATTCTGCGCCGATGTGTCGTAGCGGTTCATCATTGCAGCCCTCAGTTTATTTCAAGTACTCTTTTTATTTTTCTGTTTTTTTGACGAGTCTATACGTGAACACTCATCGCCATAGAAGTTCTTTATGCTGGAATTCCGAGCGTTTGCATCCCATTTGTTGGCGATCAGCATGTTTAACCCCCGGTTCACACCTAACTTTCTAGCTTTTTGCAAATCATCTTCGGAATATTGGAACTGCTTCCCACATCTTGACGATTCGTGATTTGACTGTAGATTCTCTCGCAGTCGCTGTGTCAGACACAGCAGCAAACAGGTGTGGCAGACTTCATCATGTGTCATGTAACGTTTCACAGCATTCTGTCATCGAGGGCGCAAGAAATCATGAGATCTGCTCAAGACCATCCCTCAGGAGCACAAGTTGCTGTAGACCTCATCGAAAGGATCATGCGAAGACCGTGGGATCGGACAACCATGGTCCTTCAAGGGCTTGAATATTTAATTCAAACAGCAAACTCTGCCTCGTAGAAAAGCGGATATCGAGGTTGACATTGGGACTTTCTTCTCGAATTTTTCGAGCTATCATGCTGTGTTGAAAGACCACGCTCTCGAAATCCACAATTTCCTACCAACTGGTCTTCCTGTCTCTTTGCTTTTGATGAATCTCACATCAAGATGCCGAAACCGGATTTCTCAATCATTATCGGAGAGTCTGTTATTGAAGATTTGAAAGAGTCCTCGACAGATTTCAAGATACATGAGAGGTCAGGAAAGTCGTGGACTCTAAGGAGCAAGAATGCGAAGGAAAAACACGTATCGAACATTTTCTCGGATTCGTAACTTAACCAGGTGTGGTTGACCATTTTGGATGAGGTCAGAGTGGCTTGGGAGGGAGCAGACGGAGATGTGGCGTGGAGTGCAGATATCGCAGTTCGCTTGCGAGAGGCAAAGCTTCTTTCCGAAGCGAAAGAGGATGCTATCACAAGCGCAAAGACGGAAAAAGATCCGATTGTATTTTGAGAGTGGGCCAAGTGTCATTGTCATTGTCATTGTCATTGTCATTGTCATTGTCAACAGTCCGCAAAGTCGCAAATCACGATGAATTCAGAACAACTTTTAAATGCGTATGAAGCTGTTGCGTTTGTTTGCACGACATATCCTCGAGCTGCTATTTGGGATGGAGATGTTGTCACGGTCTTAGATGGCGCATCCATGAAAGCTCTCTTCTTGCATCATTTTCGCGGCCAGACAAAGAGGCCTGAGGCTAACTTGCAGGCGCACTTTGAGAAATTGGAACGATCTGCTGAATGGTTTGCAGAGGGCACTCGATTCAGGCCCAAGACTGCAAGCGCTCTGCGTGTGTTTGGTTCTATATCTGCGTCACATATTGTGTCCAGAGTGTCTCCTTCTGTATGTCTTATTGTTATTCTCATGATTATGTAGGGCGAATTGCTTGCTGATGAATCCGGCCAGAATGAAGCTCGGCGCAACGCATACAGAGCGGTTGCAGAGCTTTGTGAAGAGGGCCTCTGTCTGCAATGGGATGGCGTGTATGTGCATGTCACTGACGGAGATATGTTCAGAGTTAAATTCATTGAGAAATTCCAGGGTTTTCCCTCACATTTGAAACTCTAACCTCACAGGGAGCACTAAGCGACCACAGGCCAACTTACAAGCACACTTCGCGAAGGTTCTGTGCAGCCATTGTCGCTCATTGATATGGTAGGTCAACAGTCACGCACCATGGTTTGCAACAGGATCAGCGTTTTCTCCGAAGACGCAAAATTCGATTGCTGCTCTGAATTCGATTGTTCAGCGGGTTCACGACGAGATGACTCATCGTGAAGAAGATCAAAGTACTGCCTCAGATTTAGCCCGATTATCTGTCTGGAACAGGATTCCCGATTTAGGTTTCACCCCTGCACCGACTCATTTTCGAGCTTCTATGGGGCAAGAGGCTATTAACGACTTGGATGAATCATTCAGCTATGATGAACCAGATGCCATTCTCTCTGCTGATTCTGTCTCCTCATTTGAACAAGGAGTCGCTGGAGAAATCAAGGGATCGGAGGAGATTGACGGCCCTTCTCTCTACAAGGAAGAATCCGATGTAGAAAATGGTTTCATGAAAGACGGGGATTCTTTAATGCATTGGCAAAATGTTGGTGATGGCTTGTTGGCATCTGAAGAAGGACCCAATTGGGATCCCAGTTTTGGGGAGGTGCCGTTGTTACAAGCACCTATCCCTCCCAGTGGTGGTTGTGTTATGCGATCAATTGGACAGCGGGAGCTCCTCCTACGTCTTAAAACTGAAGATTTGCTTTTGCTTGAGGAGCTCACTCTCGACAGAATCGATTATCCTGACTACAGATACCAAGTTATGTCATGTGTGAATGTGAAAATCTTAGGAATTACCCATTCGTCCATGGAACCGTATCTTCAAGAAATCTTTCAGCTTGTGAATGTGAATACTCTGTTTCTCTCATCTTGTTCATTGTGGTCGATCCCTGATGAAATCGGCTTGCTTGTCCATTTGGAACGTTTGTTCTTGCCATACAACAGTCTCTCAGATTTGCCTAATGGAATGTCGCGACTTTCTAGGCTGTCCCTCTTGAACATTGCTAGAAATAGTTTCCACCAATTTCCCGATGTGCTGTGCTTGGTAACGTCATTGACGCATCTTGCGTTTCCTGAGAACAACGTCTCGTCTTTACCTATGGGCATGTCAAACTTAGTGAATCTGAGGTACCTGTATTGTAACAACAACAGAAGCCTCGATAATGTATGGTCTTCAATCTCGTCTCTTCCAACTCTGACTGAAGTCGACGTTTCTGAATGCAGTGTGAGCTCTCTCCCGGAATCTCTTACATCGTTCGTTTCACTTCAAAGCATATCTCTGAATGGAAGTGACCTCTCTGTGCTCCCATGCTCCATAGCAGATTTAGACAGCCTGACATGTCTTGATTTAACCAATGCGGGCGATCTCGGTATCTTGCCAAGGCAAATTTGTGATTTGCAGTGTCTGAAGGAATTGAGGCTCAGCTCTAATCATCTGTCGTCTCTACCGGAAGCTCTCGGGTTGCTTGACAATTTGGTTCTGCTTGTTGCTTCGCACAATGAAATCCAAAAGCTTCCTTGCTCCGTCGGAAAGCTGCGGCAGTTGAAGCAACTTGATTTGTCGAACAATCAAATTAGATATCTCCCGGATACTGTTGGGTATTTGACAGCACTGACAGAGCTGGACGTTTCTCGTAACCAGCTTATGACTCTACCATACTCTCTTGGCTCTATTTCTTCTTTGTCTGATATTTCTGTGTCAAGGAATCCATTGCCGATGATGCCATTCTCAGTCAGGTCGTCTGCAGATGTATTGCGATATTTGCAATCTGTTGCTCGCTCAGGAGCTGGTCGTTGCCACTCTGTGAAGCTAGTAATTGTTGGAAGTGCTTTAGCTGGCAAATCATCTGTGTTGAAATGCATGCAGGAAGGTCAGGGCGATTGCAGAGTCCATCATGACCAACGTACACATGGAATTGATGTCGTTGAGCTACCGATATCAAGCTGGTCTGTGTCTGACTCTTCCATATCAACTGTTGACGCTGTGTTGTCCTGCTGGGATTTTGCTGGAGATGAAGTTTATCGTAGCGTCCATTCACTTTTTTTGTCTAACCGTTCAATTTATTTGCTGTGTTGGGACGTTCACAAGGGTGCTGAGCTGAAGGACCTTCGATTTTGGTTGAACTCAATCAAAACGTTCAGTTCAAACTCTGCAATTCTCCTTGTGGGCACACACTATGACTCGTTATTTGGCGACATATGCACGCGCGACCGACTGGACAATCTCGCAAGCACTGCTGGATTTTCGAGTTTTGACAATTTTGTCCGGAAATGCCCCACTCTCAAGGACATTTCTACCTTTCCAATCATGTGGGAAGGACTGGGTTTGTCTTCGATTGATGCTATCATTAGAGAGGGGGGGCCTCAAATTCGAGGCGCCATGCTAATGTCCTGCGCGAATGGGCAAGGTGTGATGAAGCTCCGCGGCGCTGTCTCTACATGTATCAAAGATTTATGGACAGTTGAAGAGGTGGTCCCGTTGTCTTGGCTGAAGCTACGTCAATCTGTGAAATACGCCCGTCGAATACTTCCGTCAGTCAACTATCTCCCTATTGGAAAGAATGCAGATGACTTCGTTTGTCTCGTTAATCGAGAAGGATCAACCGAAGTTTCTGTCGGTGAAAGCCCCCCCTTTGTGTCCTGGGACATATTTAGGGATGTAATCGCAAGAGAGTGTCACTATAGTGACGATAAGGATCTCTTGCGAGGCATCCAATTCTTGCATTCGCTAGGTGACCTCCTGTACTTCCCAGAATCATCTGAGTTAGGTTCCATTGTGTTTTTGGACCCGCAGTGGCTCGTAAATGTTCTGAGGGAAGTAGTGTTTCCTTCATCAGGATTTCGAGCCACTGATGGGGTTGTGGCCCCCAACAATTGGTCGAAGATTTGGAGTGAGCAGTTGATTGCTTCCGAAGTGTTTCCATCTCTTTTGCGACTTCTTTTCCGTTTTAAGATTGCTTACCCTGTTCGAGATTTAGAATCTGATCGCTTGGTCCCGCTCGAAAAGGTTCGTTGGGTCGTTCCATGCCTCTTACCCGACGTCACTCCTGAAGGGGTTTGGAGGGAATGGGGTACTTTGTCTTCCGAAAGGAAAGAATTTAAGATTGTTTATTCGCTTTCATTTCTTGTTCCTGCTCTGTTTCCATCGTTGCTGTGGTCGTTTCGTGCATTTTCTGATGCTGCGTTGTCCTGGAGACACGGCGCACTCCTGAAAGAAAAGTTATCATCCGCTTCACTTGGACAAAAGCTATTGATTCTATCTGATCCCTCTACTGCTCAACTCACGATTTCTGTCAGAGGTCCGCATCCCCTCTATTTGTTCTCGAAGGTTGCGCAATCTTTGCACTCACTGTTACGATCGGAATACTCCTCTATTAAGTATGGGGCCTACATTCCATGTCCATTCTGCTTTATGTTGTCGGTTAAGATTGAAGATTTTTTTTCGTGTGTTCTGTCAGGAACCAGCTGTGTTAGCTGCAACAATCATCTTTGTTCTGAAAAGTTCATTCCTTTGAGCGCTATTGTCGATTCAGACTCACTGGCGTCCCCGTTAGTGATTGACCACTGTGCACGAGTGTTCGGTGTGCGATCTCAGCTTCCTCTATCTTCTCCCGATTTCTGCAACGGCCTGGATCCTACTTGCAGTGGTGCATCAATGAGACAGCGGCGTGAAATTATTCAATCCAGTTTTCTATTCTCTTACCGTGCGGAGCTCTTTCAAAGCCCTCGTGACGGTTCCGACCTTGTTGCTCCCCTTGTGTTTGCCGTCACTTCTACGATTTTGTGGGCGTCCAGTCCAGTAACTTCATTGTCCCGTGCGGAGTACAAGCTTCACTTGATGTGTGAGAAACCTGGTTGCTGGCACCCGATTGGCGTGGAGATCCCCCTTATGGACCCTGTGGGGTTTTTCAGGGTTGTCGGATCGTATATCCAAGAGAGTGGGTTGCATGAGGTGCTGTGGGCCACAAGAGTTGGCTCTACAGATTATTCCAACTCTCTATTTGGCAATTTCAAGGAAGTTTTTGAGCAGAGCATGCTTGAAAAGAGAGCCAATAAAAGATCGGCAACTTTAATGGAGCTGAGTCCAAGCCAGGCAACTCAAGAAATCATTGGACATGTGCTCCGAGAAGCTGGATTACCCATTATCCGAAAAGGTGGCAAACGTCAGATTGGGGTTGGTTCTGGACGATTACACTTCACCACATTGAGGTCTACCCTTTTATCGTGCTGGGTTTGTCCTGATTGCGATGAAGAGCAAATAGATATGCCTGGATCTATGTAGATTACGTCGAAATTGTCGAACGCAACCTCTTTTTTGATACTGGCGCATGCTCTGCTCTGTTTTTCTGACTGCCGATACACACTCAGTCGTGGACGGCGGGTTTATTACCCAGAGAGAGGTGTCTTCAGAATGGGATCATCTTCCACAGGACGCAGGTGGTGGGACACGTCAACGGGGGAGGGAAACAAGTACGACGATATGCACAAAGGTTACTGTCGCTTGAGGTCCAGAGCATTCGGGACGATGCCGAGGTGAATGCAGACGATAAGGCCAACTGAGAACGGGTCTTTCTGATCGTTGTGCAGGCCATCGCGGCAAACTTCAGTTCAGCATGAGGAGGGGTTGGGGAACTTTCTCTAAAGTTCGTCTCAGGAGACCTGTTCACACATAGACCACCCCCAAGTTGGGTTTATTCTTGGCTGGGCACTTTGCAGGATAAGTAAGAAGTGGTGATGCTTCGAGTGCCGAGAAAGCTTAAGTGGTACTAATAAAAAAAAAAAAAAATGCCATTTAGCGCGGCAACTCTCGATAATTTGTATCGTCGTTTGGTGAAAATAGTATATGATCTGTAGGCCCTTGAGCCCGTTTTAAATTTGTTGATGCAAGCCAAGGACCACAGTAGCGAGTCAGCTGGAATGGAAGTTGGCAAGGATGGTTGTTGGTGCGGTGGATGCTTAGCCACATGGCAATGCCAACACGGCAACGCCAAATTTATGTTTCCGTCTCAAAACAATTTTCGCGTACCATTTC
>JAIYDP010000038.1 GCA_027487435.1 Verrucomicrobiaceae bacterium
CTTGGGTTGGTCAATGCGTCTGATGCGGCTTGCGCTGCGACAAGGGCGTCGTACCTGCGCGGCTGTGAGCAGGGGGGGGTGCGGGGAAGGGGTGACCAGCTGTTACGCTCGTCTTTGTCTCGGGCAAGGAGGAAAATGCTCTCGAGGTTGCTTCCAAAGCCGGTGGAGCGGTGCCGGATCTCGAGGGAGCAGCCCTCGTCTTTTTTGTCGACTTTGGCGACGACGACGTCGGTGACGTTGAAGCCGTCGATGGGGCCCTCATTGGAGCCCCTCGAGTGGAAGCACTTCAAGACGCCTCCGCTAAGAATGAAGTAGCGAAGGTTCCATGGCCGGACACCGATCACCCTCGAGTGGCTTTGTCGCTTCAAATATCCCTCCTTCTCCGCCATCAAATCTTAACAAACTAATAACTCGAAGTGAAAATAAATATAAAAGACTGATTTACAAGAAATTTGAGATGTCGAAGCTGAGGTTCCCATCCGTTGGCTCTGGTGACATTTTGAGGGGTTTGATCATCTTTGTGAAGAACCTTGAGAAGAACGTTCACTTCTTCTCGAACGGCCTGGGATTTCCTGTCGCATCGAGGTCCGATGCGCAGGCTGTGCTCTCTTGCGGAGAAATGGAGATCACCCTCCGACATTGCCAATCGCAAGTACACGTGCTGGCGCGTTTAACTGCTGCAGATTCTCGCACGCTACAACCGGCTACTCCCCCTTTTTGGAGGTTGAAGTGGACGACATGGACGGGACGATCGTGAGAGCTTTACAACATGGCGGCGAGCTTGATGGCTCCATCAAGTATCCGACCTTTGGAAAGGTCTATCAAACTGTCAAGCCCATGACCTTGCGTAGGTCGCAAGCCTTCGTGCACCGGAGGGACAAATGGTTGGCCTCTTTGAGCCCAACGTCTTCCACGACCTGACGTAGGGGCTGCGTCAAGGCGATTCGACGACGCATTTGGAGCATCGCCGCTGGCCAAGGGCGGACAGCACGGGAAGCGGGGTCTTGATAGGCAGCGTCTGGCCAACGACTGTCAACCAGATCAGTACATACTCGTGCTCCAACGGCTCGCCGCGATGGGCGCTGCGGCGGTCAAGGGGGTCATGTCTCAAAGCAGGACCAGTCGATATGCGCCGCCCTCGCGGACATGATCGTCTTCATTGTCTCTGCAGTATTGCAGGAATTGACTTCGACGCATGTCGTCCTCGTGATTGGGTGCTCCTGCTCGTGTCATGCGTAGGGTGGGCGATGTTGACGTTGAGGGACAATTGGTCCTTCGTGGAGTGTTGGTTGAGCTTGTCGACAACTTGGGAGAGATCCAATGGCCTGCAGCTTTAAATGACGGATATGACGTGCGGACCTGTTGTCGTTCATTGCACTCACGTAGAGGGTCGGGACTGAATAGGACCGATGGCGCACGATATCCCATCGAAACGCGCACCCTTCGATGGACTGACGCATCGTTGCATAGACAGAGCCACTCCCAGCATCATGGAGCTGCGGAGGGCATTCTCCAGCGACCAGAAATACTCGTTGCAAGTGCTGCAGCGCCTGGAGAAATCCTCTTTCAGAAATGTCCATCTCAAAATCCCAAAATAATAGTCTTTTTGTAGAAAATGGGCCGTGGATTGTTCGGGCCCTTGCACTTCGCTGTGGCGGCAGGTGCAGGCGTTCTCTCTGGCCGATGGATATTTGAGCCGTACTTTCGAGGGTGAGAGCCCAATCCAGCTCTTCTCACAGTCAAGGAAGCAAGCGGTGCAAACGCCTAGCGCCGCAACGCCAGCAAGCGATTCTCCTGCTGTAGCGTCGTCATCGGAGGCCACCGAGAACGATCAGAAATAACCGGGAAGTTGGTGATCGACTTAATCTTGAAAGCCGGGACATTGTGCTAGTTCGGGCCAATGGGTTGAGGAACTGCGTTTGTTGTACGATGATGTATCCCTAAGAGACTTCAAGTCTTTGCTCGTGAACGCAAATTCCTTTGTTTTTGTTCCCCTGTTCGTCAGAGTGTAGAACTAGGAAGGGCAAACATGCAGAAAAGGCCAACGGCGTTGCGGAGCAGCCACTGCTGCGGAGCAGCGGTGGATCTTGGCAGGAAGCCAAGCCAACGGACTGTAAGGTGGCCAGCGCAGCGTAATCTGCATGGAAAAGTGTAACAGCAAGAAACCACTTTGTTAAAATGTTGGGCAGGCTGCTCCTGTGCGATCCGATCAAGCTCTACAGGCCCACTGGTGGCGGGCCTTCCTTGATTCCTCCGCGGAAGGAAGCGCTTCGTCTCTATCGGGAGATCCTTCGGACAGTCCGCTTCTTCACTTGGAAAGACGACAAGGGCCGGACCTGGTGCTCTCATTGCATTTTCGTCTCACGCCGTAGGCGGGACGTGCTTGCTCGCAGCGCAAGACAAGAATTTGAAGCAGCCAGAAAGGAAAGGGATCCAGAGTACATTGCCCGACTTCTTGTCGGGGGGCGACAAGCCCTGATGGAGCTTCAAATTCGAGTAGCACCTTTGCAATAGGGGCCTTACCGCAGAGGTTGCAGAGAAAGAGTCGAAGATGTTGCAGCCCGGGCCACCCGTAGGGTCGAAGATGCCGTAGCGCCATTTTGAAGAGTTCTCTTGGACCAGCGCCGCACCTCGCCGCACGTGCCGGTTGTGGCGCCGCTGGCTGTGCGCCCTTAAGACATGGCCCGTCAGACACGTTTGGCGGTGTAACTTTAATTATCGATGAACACAGGTAAATGCAGCATCCTGTCGAGCGGCAAGCCTTCAAAGTCTGCCCGCTCGTCCCCCTCCGTCGCAATGCACGCGACCCCCAGCACCCCCGCGCCGGCTTTGGTCGCGAGTTCTAACGCAGCTCTCATGGTCGCCCCGGACGACACAATCTCATCAAAGAGTACAACGTTCTTCCCTTTCAGACGCTCCAAGTGGTCGCTGCGTGCATGCAGGGCACGCACATGAGTCCCCGTGATCGATTGGTAGGTCGTGGACAGTGCAGGGCCTCCTTTGGCCGTCCCACGGAACACGATCAAGTCGATGTCGCGGCCAAGTGCTGCACACAGTCGGTCCACGAGGAGTGCTGCCAACGCGTTGACGGCATCTCCTGGCACAACAATCGCGTCGACGTTGGGGAACTTCTCGCTGATTTGCTTGGCGAGGATTGGCGAGGCGGCTCGGTGAAGGGCGACGTTGTCTGGGAGATCCGTCATGAAGACGATACGAATGGACTCGTTTGAAGGCGCGGGGACGATGGGGTAGGCCTTGCTGTACGACCCGACCGTCAGCGTGAAGGTCTCCATTGGAAAAATGAGCGCAGTTAAAAAAACACGTGCCATACGCAAAGGGGCGCTATGGTCTCTTCTTTTCGGTAAACTATGCATACCTGCTACCGAAATTTGCTGTAAAATCTATACTCATTTTTACTTAAAAATTGCCTGTTAGTGTCGTGTCGCGTGAACACGTGTCCTCACAATGCACGTGATTGTAAGCGGAGGTCCACACGATGACTCACTGTGAAGCCATTCGTTGGCGTTGGCAATGCGCCGCAACTTGCTGTCGACCTCATGCTCCGAAAGCACAAGCCGTCCAAGACCACTCAGACGCCATCAAAGCACGTGGAGCCCTTTTTCGCGGCAGGGCCAACTGCCAACAGAGAAGAGCATGAAGTGAACGGAATCGTCTTCCACCAAGTCCGAGCTCCTCCGCTTCACGTGAACGACGTCGCCGTCCCGTCTGAACTCGTCAGGGCCACCGCACCGCCTTCGTCAACGAGCTCCTCCACCGCGTCGGCGATGCCCCTGCGGTGGTCGTGACGGCGTTCGACCTCAGCCGCCGCAACGACCAATCCATCCAAGAGTGCCTCGTCCCGTTCCCTCCCCCCTCACTTGCCAACAGCAACGCGTACATTTTCCTCGTCTCGAACGACCACGTCGCAAACGTCCCCCCCCTCCCCTCCAACGTCGCGCACTGCAGCCTCGGCGCCCTCGTCGAAATGGTCGGTCCCGCTGCCCCCGCCGTCAAATTCTTGCGGCGAAGCGTCGCAACCCTCTGCGTCGCCATCGCGTCGGCAGACGGCGACAACTCCGTCGCCGCTGCGGCGCTTGCGCGCGTTGTGGGTGGCGTCGTTGGGTTGGACATGAGCGGTTGGGGTGGGGGGGGGAGTCTTACGCAAAAAAGATTTGTGCGTGCCGGAGGAGTGGCAGGCTTCGTTTGGCGCGCGCACTGACGCTTTTTTGTACACTTGACTGGGTGTGCGATTTCACTTTTAGAGTCGATTTTTTAAATATTTATGAACTTGGCGAATGCGCAAAATAAACTAACAAATCTCTGTTATTAAAAACTACACCCACGCCGCTTGGACCACGCTAAATTCTATTTTTTTTTATAAAAAAAAAACTCAGACGGACGGCACATGCACAACCACGTGGAAGCGAAGCTCCCCCCCATCCGCCACCCCCCCCTCAGCCGCCATTTTCATCCCGCGCTCGCTATTCTTAACCCACCGCGCCGTTTGAAACAACGGGCTCTAAACCCGTCACCCCTCCCCAAGAAAGAATAAACGCACCTCAACTTTCCCGCGCTCGATTTTCTCTTTAAGCCCATCCATCTTCCGCCTTGACGCGACGATTCGCGTCGCGAGCTTGCGGTACTCCTCGTCCGACCGCGCGATGAGCTCCGGCACCCCCATGACGGTCAAAAACGACGACGCAACCCTGGGGGGGAGGGGGGGGGGTGAGGGATACGGAAATAAAAGGAAATGAGCTTGTTATGGCAAATAGACCCCCCCCCCGTACCTTGAGCTCATTTTGTCCAGCGGCCGCGTCAAAATCGGCACCCCCGCCCAAAGCGCGTCCGTGCCCTGGGGGGGTCGGCCATTGGAAGGGGGGGGGGGATTCACGGTGCTATGCGCATTGTACGAAGGGGTGTCTAAAAATAGATCTGCGACGCTCTTGATTTCGAGGTGGACGTCCTCCCCAAACCCCCGCGTGAAAAAAATGCGCGCGGGGTCAACGCCGAGGCGGCGCGCTTCCGCCACAAGATTCTCCTGCGGCTCCAAAGTGTGAAGGCCGAAGAGCCACATCACCCTGATGGGTCAGAGTCAATGTCACGGTCGAAGCGAAAGCGGCGGCTCGGGGGGGGAGGGGGTTACGCGGAGGGGGATGTCTTAAGGACGTCCATCCATGTCTTAAAGGTCCCTGGGTCGCATTTGTAGAGCTGGTTGAAGCAAGTTAAGACAGGCCCATTAACGTCTGTTAATTTAGCCCGCGCAAGCATCTCCTCGCGCGTCAACCCTCTGCGGCGGGGGGGGGGGGTTAAAAAAGCAGTGGGAGTCAACGCACGCTTTGTGGGCGGCGTTGAAGAGGCGCGGGTAGGTCTGAGCGTAGTCGTTTGAAAAAAATGAGTGGGGGAGGATGAAGAGCCGCTCCAAGTAGTGGCTGGCAAAGTCCGGCGGCGAAGAGACGCGATCGGTCACGTGACCAGAAATAAAGGGGGCCCCCATGGTGCCCGCGTAGCCCATGTGGACGAGCTGAACCGGCGCGGGGCGGTACGCGCACACCTAGGGGGGGGGGGGGTGGAGGTTAGAGGGGTGAGGTGGGGGGGGTCGAAAAAAAACGATTTTAAAGAAAAAGAAACTTGAGGATACTCGGGTGACGGGGTCGGAGCCTCGGGTGTGGCCGTTGAGGTTAACAAGGACGTTTATTTTATCTTTAGCAATGCGCGCCGCGGCCTCCTTCTCGTTTCTATAAATAGTCGCGTCAATAAACTCTTCAACCCCAGCCTCAATCTTGCGGCGCCAAACGCTGCCATCATCGGCGTTGAGGGCGTAGCACGCGACCCGAAAAGCCGCGCGGTTGTGGTTGGCGTAGACGTCCTGCATTCGCTTCGCGACGGGATGGTCCCTTCGCTTCAGGCACGGGGGGGGGGGGGGGGCAC
>JAIYDP010000306.1 GCA_027487435.1 Verrucomicrobiaceae bacterium
CTTCCCCTCCAACCCGCCCCCCTCCCTCGTCAGGTCATCCTCGCGCTGAGCGACATTGCGGTTGGGAAAGCGAGACACGTTCACTACAGGGACTCCAAGCTCACCTTCCTCCTGCGCGACTCGTTTGACGTTGACGTTGACGTTGATTGACGCGTGACAGAATTGGCGGGAACTCCAAGACCTTCCTCGTCGCCAACGTCTCCCCTTCGGAGGAGTTTCTTCTTCAACCGCTTTTAGCTCACCCCCCCCCCCAGCAGCTACGGCGAGACCCTCAGCACCCTCAAATTCGCTCAAAGAGCTAAATACATAAAGAACAAGGTGCGGCGCGCTGCCAAACCCCCCCTTTCTGAGTGCGGTCAAGGCTGTCATCAACGAGGCCTCCTCGGGTCAAGTGGATCTCCTCCAATCCGAAATCCGACGACTCCGCCAAGAGCTTGCATCTCGCGTCGATCTCCCGCCAAAAATCTTCGCCCCCACTCCCTCAGAAGTACCTTCCGACGACGCGCAGTCGCGCATCGACCGCCTGGGTGCGCTGGGGGGAAGAGGGGTGTTGACGACGCAGAGAAGCAGCTTTACCGCGCGCTAGAGCTGGAGGACAATTTGAAACTTGTGGTGGAGAAATTGCGGTGCCCGAAGGGTTGCGGATGTGTGGCTCACAGCGAAGTGACGTGGAGGATGTGTCGGGGCAGCGGCGGCTTTATGACGCCTTGCGCAGCCAAGTGGCACTGCAGCGGCGCATTGTACAGGGGGGGGGGTACGACGAAGGGGGGGGTGACCTTCGCAGACCCAGCGCTACAAAGATTTGCTGCGGGAAACGCGAAGCGACGTGTTTGCGGAAGTCCACGACGAGTTGCTGCTGGCGGAGCAGAGGAAGAACGAGTGAGCGTTCTTTATTTTAACTTTTAACGAGGGGAGGTTGCACCATTTGCGCGAGCAGTACGTCACGTCCGTCCCCGAAGTTAAAAGTACAGATTAAAATCTTGTTTGTCTGCTGCGTATTTGTTGTCATACACACCTGACCATCCTTCGAAGAATAATTGTTATGTTTTAAAATTAAGTTTTAATTTTTAATATTTTTTCAATCGTCATGTGAGTTACTAGAATATTGAGTTAGTTCATTAAGACTGGCGTTGCTGATGTGGCAGGTATTTTAGCCGACTCGTTGAAAATTAGAGCCGAAGTCGCACATTTAAAAGCGGAGTCTGATCCCCGTTTGTTAAATCAAGTCGACGAACTCCGAAAAGAACTTAAGGTTTGTTAGTTACAATATTTCGAATATGTGTATGTGTGTTATGCAAATATTCAAATAGGACAACGCAGCCACCGATCCGCGCCCCTGAATCTATTTTTAGATCCTCTTAAGCGAGCGCGTGGAGCTGACCGCAGCGAATAAAGTTCTGTCCGATGTCCAAATGGTAAATGCAACCCTTTATTTAATTGACTCAAATTTCAGTCCTTAGTCAGTCGATCTCCCATTCCCCGACGGAGCTCTAAAGTAAAGAATATTCTTTAGTGTCTTTTTTAACTAGAGCAGTCCTTCCTCTCTCCATCCACCCCCCGACTCGAGTGCCCCCCCCCCCCTCGACCTCTGACCCATCAGAGCGCTGAGAGACATCCCAACCACCCCCCGCGTACGTTCCACCCCCCCCTCTCTTGACAGCCCCAGCGCGACAGCCTCAGCCAAGTCGCGGCGCTGGAGCGGCGGCTGTCGCATTCAAGGCGCACCCACAAAGATGAAATCGAGAAAATTCGAAAAGTCGTCCTGACGAAGAGGGGGGGGGGGTTGATGGCGCAGGAGCAGTCGGAGGCGCTGGAGAATTTATTTTCGCTCATCCAAGGCGACGCTTCGCTTCAGTCGATCGAAGCGGCAGTTGCGGCTGTGCGCGCAACGCAAGCAGACTTGGCGAAGCGAAGCGATGAGGTTGTGGCGCTCAAGGCCTGCGTCGCGGTATGGGGGGGGTGGGGGGGTGCGGGGGGGCGTTGACGCCTCCGCAGGAGCTGCAGGAGGCGGCGGCGTTTGCGACGGCTTGCGCGCCGCAGGAGAGCATCGAGGACCAGCGCGAATGTGGGGGGGGGGGGGGGGAAGGCTAACAGTGCGAGACGTGGAGGATTTAGAGCAGCGGGTGGACGCGTCGGGGAAGGTGATCGCGGCGCTGGAAGCGGAGGTCGTGCAGCTCCGCATGCGCGACAGCGTGCGACCCCCCCCCCTGTTGCTGTCGAAGTCTTAAAGCCTCAAGGACATCGACGCAAAGGACGCAGAGCTCAGCGCGGCGGTCGATGCGGCGGACGCGTCCGCCGAAGAGTTGCGCTTCCTCCGCGCGCAGTGGCGCGACCTCAACGCGCAGCTCTTCGCCCTCGTACACCCCCCCCCCCTGAATCTGGATCCCTCTTATGCGGCGCAGGTTGCTGGGGATGATGAGGAGGTCCTACCGTAACTTTTTAAGTTTAAAGTTTAACTCGGCGCAGGTCTGACTGCCACGCAGCGGCAGCTGTGCTCGTCGAGACGACGCGGCGGCGCGAAGCGAAGCGAGCGGAGGCAGAGGGGGTGCGAAAGGAGGAAATGGTGGCGATCCAAAAGGCGCTCTTGGTGGCGGAGAGTCAGCTGGCGGAAGCGAAGGGACGCGAAGAGGCGTCACGAGCGCAAACTACGACGGTTGGACATGAGAAAGACGCCCAAATCGCATCTGTTGAAAAAGTTGTGGAAGAGAAAAACGCTCAGATTGCAACGCTTGGAGCGGAGCTGAAGGAGCTGCGCGAATCGTCCTCTCGCTTCGCTTCGCTTCGCTTGGAAGAGGCGGAACTCCTCAGGGCAGAGGTCGCCAGCTTAAAAGCCGCTTCGCTTCGCTTCGCTTCTGAGCGTGACGCCCAAGTCGAGGCGCTCAAAGCCGAAGTCCTTCGCTTCGCTTCGGAGACCAAAGCCGCCATTGCACAACGCGACGACGCTCTCGCCAAACTGGTTTCAACCCCCCCCCCCCCCCCCTCCCCGTTTCGCCTCTAAAAGAGCGGCCCCACGCGGAAAGACGAACCCAACGCAGGCCTTA
>JAIYDP010000188.1 GCA_027487435.1 Verrucomicrobiaceae bacterium
GCGAAGGAAAGCCCGAAAATTTCTCCGGGGCTGTCGGGGATTTCCAATTCGACGGCATCGAGATTCCGCAACAATGGAAAACAGGCGAACCGCAGAAAGTCGCACTGCGCATCAAAGGGCGCGGCAATTTTGCCATCATGCAGGCGCCGCCACTCACTCCCGTCGATCTTTGGAATACCTACCCAGGTCAAGACCGCTTCAGTGCCGGCGACGAAGCCTCCTTTTCCGGTAACAAAATTTTTCAATACAATGCCATTCCGCGCAAAGCGGGAAATTTCCCCGTGACCTTCACGCTGCATTATTTTGATCCCAACAAAGGCAGCTACCAGAGCCTTCAGTCGCCCACGCAAACCATCTCCGTGACGGGAAAAGATCTCATCGATGAACCAAAGCGCAGCGAGAAGAATGATCAAGAAGCTCCCGCCGTTGATCCCGCGACCATTCCTGCTCCTTCGCGTGAAAATGACTCACTCTACCTCGCAGCAAATCCTTTGGAAAACAGTAACACGTTTCTCTTCTCGCTGGTGGGAGCTGGTCTGCTCACTCTCGCCGGGCCGATGCTTGCCTTGCTCAAGACGCGACTCCATGACCCGCAGCGCCGCCAATCGCTCGCCACCAAGCAGGAAATCGCCAATGCCACAAAGCTCGCCACGATCGCCTATCAATCGCGCGATACCGCAGCCTATTTCGCCGCCACTCGGCGCGTCTTGCAATGGCATCTTGCCTCTGCATGGAAACTCAAGCCGGAAGCCATCACTCTCGCCGATGTGCAATTGCGCTGCGCTAGCGACTCCCCCGTCGTGGCCTTTTTTCGCGAAGCTGATCGCTATTCTTACGGTGCCGCACCCGCCGCCGATGACTGGAGCACCTTCGATGTTCGCTACCAACAAGCCCTGCTTTCTATTGCCCAACCATGAGAAGTTTTACCTTCATTCTCCTGATGCTCTGCACCTTCCTCACCGTGGCAAGAGCAGACAGTTTTGCGGACGCGCTAGCACTCGAAAAGCAAGGCAAGCACGTCGAAGCCGCAGCATCCTACGAAGAATTTCTTAAGAAAAAACCCACAAGCTTCGCTGCGCAGTTCAATCTCGGCAATTGCTACTTTGCCACGAAGAACTACGGCAACGCGATCCTCGCCTACGAACGCGCTCTGTCGATCAATCCCCGTGCTGCCGATGTGCGAAAAAATCTCGCCCTTGCCCGCAAAGCCGCATTTCCGAATGAAGCCATCGATGTATCATTCGGGCGTTTCTCCCTGCTCAGTCGCAGCGAATGGGCGATGACCGTAGTTCTTGCTGCCTGGATGATCGGTATTAGCTCCCTCTGCGCGACATTCATTTCCCGCGCCCGCAAAGCACTGCTAGGCATCGCCGCGATATGCCTTGTGCCAATCGTCGTCGCCAGCATGGCCATGCATCAACGTCGCGGTGAAAGCCTGCGCGCCATCGTTACCGCAAGCGAAAGCAATCTCCTGCTTTCGCCCTTTTCCACCGCAGAAGCAGTAACCCCCTGTCCACCCGGCACGATGGTTTTCATGGAGCAAAGTCAAACCGATTTCACCTACGTCCGCCTCACCTCAACCAACACCGCAGGCTGGATTTCCACCAAAGACATCGAACGGATCGAACGGTGATCGTTTGTAGAAAACTCAAAACATCCTCGTAGTGGTTGATGCAATTTCGCAGAAGTAGGAATACAGTTGTTCCTATGATTTTTTCTTCCAGAAACAAAGTTTATCCCACAGTGATGAGGCAATCGTTTTTTTCTTAGCAACAGCAGGTGGCGGCAATTTTTGCGGAGGTTTCCAACCGTAGCGCTCAGCGAGCGCTTGGGCTTTTTCGACCACGGCAGCACCTTTCTCAGGGTCAACCATATTGATGAAACAAGCGTATCCGTGCAAGGTCGCCAAAAGATGTGCGCCGCGATGTTGCCAGTGTTTTCCTGACGGACCATCGCGCTCGACTTGATGCATCAAAGCGCGGAATCGACGCAGGTTTTCACGTGGCACCATCGGTTTTTGATTCACCGTCAGCCCTGTCACCTCTTGGTGTTGGCCTTTGCGCATGATCCGCAGCTTATCGGGATGTAGCGTAAAATTTTCACTTTCGATGATTTGACGCGAACGCCACAAGATTTTCGTTAGATGCGCCACAGCTTCTCCCGATGCAGAAAAGGTGATGTCATCAGCATATCGAGTGTAGGCGAATCCGAGCTTGCGGGCCATGCCATCGAGCCGTCGGTCGAGTCGATGGCAGAGGATGTTGGTGATGGCTGGACTGGTCGGCGCACCTTGCGGAAGACGACGTTCACTGGTCGCGATGTGATAGGTATTTCCGTCCAATTCATGCTCCTGAGTTTCAGCCTCGGTGCAGAGTAAACCTAGGGTAGTCGCTACCTGGCCTGAGTATCCCATCGCTTGAAACAAGCCGCGCACACGACGATATGACACACTGGGAAAAAAGTCCTTCAAGTCCATGTTGACAACGACATCCTTACCACAATGTTGGCGGGCATTAGTGACAATCGAGCGATCACGTACAAACCCATGAGCGGCATCGTGCAAGGGCACTGCGGCCAAAACATTTTCCAAAATCCAATGTTGTACCGCTTTCAACCTCGGCATGGGAGCCGAGATCAATCGGTCGCCGCCCGATTTTTTTGGCATCAAAAACCGTTGGTAATGTGAGGTTTCACTCACCAATCGATGATACGATAAAAATCGTAATTCGCCCAAACTACGACCCATCGCATTTGCCAGATCTGATACTTGGTGCCAGATCGGCAAATGGAATTTTTCTAACGAGAGCACGTTCGATTCCTTATGCGACAGCGCGCCTGAAACTTCCGCGCCCAAATAGATGATGTCCTGGGACTGCATCTTCTGCCAGCGTTCAGCGCGGGCAATTTTTTCCTGCTCCTTACGTTGCTTCGTTTCTTCCCTTCGCAACTTGGCATTCTGCATTCGCAAACGTCTCGCCTCCGCTAGCAATGCCGCTTTGTCCGCAAATTTGCGCTGCTTTTCTTGCAAGCTTGCCAACTCTTTTTTTAGCTCATCATGTCGCCGTAGCCATTGTTCTGCGAGCGTTGGTTTGCCTTGATCGCTTGGCCAATAGCCGATGCGGATCATTTCATCGAGGATGAACTGCTCACGCGATGTCGCTTTGATGCGATCATAGATTTCTTGGCGGCGATGATTCAGAATCATGGGATGCTTGAGACAAGCGAGATGACGGCGGCGGGTGCGAATCCCTTCGTAGGCAACCCGGACTGGAGCGATCAACTCCAGCGGGCCGGCACAGCTATACGCCTATTCGATCCAGCGGATCAGAACTGGAATAGCGTATAGCTGTGTTGGCCCGCACAGTAAAGAGCGGGCCAGTGAGGCATGGCTTAGCTTAACGCATGGATGGCGAAACACCAACCGATTGCAAGGCAACCACACCGCCGTCAAAACGTTGTTAGGTTAGAAAGTTCATATTGGATTGTAAAGGGAATTTTGCAATTTCATCCGCAGTGCTAACATGTGTTCGCAGGGACCTAAATGCATTTTGTTTTGGCTATAAAAATTGCAAGAACATCGACCATTGATCAGGCGTTCATCAGCATCAATGAAAAGATTTACTTCAAAAGTTCGATTCCTCACCGCCACACGCCCCGTCATTTTTCGGATGCCATCGGGCTCCCGTTGCATGGTGCCTTTGATTTGTGCTTCGACTAATAAATCTTGCGCTAGCTGTTCGCGTTCATTCGCAAAGCGCAATTGCTCCATCGGCAAGGGATCACGGCTCAGTTCGCGGACTCGATACACTTGATTTTTTACATCGAACATCACTCTGCCGGCTTGGCACCATGAGCTCAAGGCACTGGCTACCACAGCCTCGGTGAGCTGCAAGCGCGACGCGAGGCTCGCAGATGACTCAAACCAACTTTGCTGCAATGCTTGGAATACTTGGATTTTTTGCCCATCGCTACAGACTCCACGAGGAGCCATCAAATCAAAGTTGCCACTGCGCGACCAATCATTGGCAGTCCATCCCGACAACCCAAGGGTGAAGGTCATATCGCCCATGTCTGCTAAGAAAAATGACGGCATACCGGAGCCTAACAAAATCACATGGAAACGCTGAGTCACCGAAAGCAAACGTTCCATTGTCAGCATGCGACGACGACCCCAGATGCGAATTTCCGCGCTGGTGGGCCCGTAGAAAATGGAGCGAGAGCAGACGATTTCATGGTTCCACGGTTCAAAGATCACCCTTACAGGCTCACCGGTCTTGAGAACAAAACGCATGGAACGAGGTCCGACTTTTTCTTTATGGCGGCGTAAGATAAAGAAGAAATTTTGCAAGTCCAGCGGATGCAGATCAAAGCTGTATCCTGGGAGAGTCATGGCCGAGCTCACCTGCAAAAATCCCCGTACCCAAGAATCGGGTAAATCGATTTTCACTTCATGATATCCTGCCTCCATGCCCGTTTGAACCGCAAATCCACTGGCATCGATATCGAGTCGAGTCTCCTTATAATCGCGGATTTTTTGAAATTCGTTATACAAAGTATGCGAGTAATCCACATTGGTCGTGCCACAGATCAATTCTCCGGTTTCCCTGAAAACATTGTGACTGCATGCCAAACGACCGTAAGAGGATTCATCTTGGCTGAAACACTCGAACGAAATCTCATCAGGATGCACCGTGATCACCGGATCTAAGACAAACCATGCTTCGCGATCCATTTGGTAGAGATGTTTGAAATACTCCTGTTTGGCCCGTTGAAATGGACCCAATATAGCATCGCGCTCACGATTCATATCGGCCAATTGCTGCTTTATCGCACTCATCTGCGTTGTGAGCGTTCCTACTTGTTCAAGGGCCTCTACCATCATCGGTTCTTCTTGGGTCTGCAACCAATCAAGATACTGCGTTTTATCCTTGGGCTTGAAACGCAGGTCCGATACCACCACCGAATGCAATGCGGATATGGCTTCGCGAAACGGCAAATGCTTCCCTAACAAACCCCGGAAATGAACGGGGCTGCGCAAGGTATCGGGCGCAAAACTCATCCCAGTTTCATTTGCTGTCGCATGAACCTGTGTTTGACCAAAATATCGATACTGAAACAACATAGATTTAGGGCTGTTTTGTCATTTCCCATGGTCGGCGGATGGGAACTTCTTTAATGACCAAAGGAGAAGGAATCTGCGGCCAGAGCTGAATCAGTTCCTGCATGATTTTCATGATTGCCGCTTTCTCTTCAATCGCCACCGTCAACGATTGGCGCGCCAAAATGGGCATCACCCACGTGGCGATTTGTTCATTCACAGCGGATTCTTTACGAATGAAATGTAGCAATCGTTGTTTCACAACACGTCCCTGATTGACGCGGGATAACACAGACAAGAAAAACCATTCCATCGATTGCATGCGTTCTAGATTTCCTGTCGCATAACGCTCAAGATAATTGCTCGCAAAAAATTGCAAATGCGACGAGGGATGTTGCGATAATTTTTGCAAATACATAGCACCATATTGCTCACGGAAAAATTGAGTGATCATCTGTTTGCCAAAATCCTGCACATCGGCACGGATGTTATCACACAAACTCACCAAAAGATCCGGTGTCCAATCAGACTCATCGAAGTGCTTGCTGAAATAATCACGCGCAAAAATCCGCGTGTCTTCCCAGTCGCTTTCTAACAACAATACACTGGTTTCGCGCTCCAACTTCGCACGGGATACCTGCTGCTCCATGTACTGCCAGATAAATTCACGGACTTCCCGAGTTTCGGCTGATCCCAGTTTGACAATCTGCGCCATGCTGAGTTCGCGCAGATCAACGAAATGCTTTAGCAAATGCAGACCTAACAACTGAGCATGTCGATATCGCGAATCTAACATGCGCAAGCGATGTCCGGCTTCGATTTCCACAAGGTTAGCTTTTAAGGGGCCAACCAGAATTTTATACACATCCTCGTGCATACCCACTTCATCTTCTTCTCGCAAAAGCCGCGGGTATAAGCGCAGCACCATCATTGCGGCAAACTGAGTATCCTGCGCTGCCAAACGCGCGATCATGGGGCGCACGCCTTGGCGCATTTCCGTTTGTGGAGAAACGCAATAGTCTGCCATTAACGCTCCGCGTTCTAACAAAGCGGCATCTGACAATCGATTCCACAACTGCATTCCAGCAGTGCGTAGCTCTGTGTGTGGAGAATGACAAAGTCGCGAAAATTGCTCATCGGTCACCACGTCGATCGGTTTGGCCCAAAGAATTTGCACTGCAAACAAAGGCAACGCTAGCAGCGGGTGATCCAGTAAAGCTTGCACGTGCTTCTCCGCTACTAACGAAAATGATGTTGCACAAAGGAACGTGATCGTTTCGATCGCCATGGCGGCTTCAGCTTGCTGATTGGCATGCAATCCAAGCAGAGCTACTATGGTAGCCTCTAACAAAACATCTCCTTGCTGAGCGACCAATTGCTGACGCAACAACTGATGCAACAGAATCTGCGGCGTAAGAAGCAAGGGAATCGTGACCTCAGTCAAATGGGCTAATAAGCTTTGATGACTGATCAGGCATTGCGCACCGAACGCACGCGCTTCTTCGTGCGATGACTGGCACAGTGCCACCACTAGCGCAGCCTGTGGTGCTACAGGATCGAACCATTTCCGGGCCAGCTCAAGACCCAATGCTGAGGTCTGGACATAAGGACTGACAAGCAATTGACACACAAAAGGTATATCCTCGGTATCGGCGAACGATGGATTAGCCTGCCAAACCTTACGTGCAAATGCATGCACGCGCTCCGCACGACTCTGCGCTAATAAATGTTTGATCGCATCAGGAGCCTGATCCCAGAACTTCGGTTGCTCTTCTTCTCGACCATCTGGCATTTGGCCTCCGGGGAAATATCCCGATTTGCAAGACCAGAGGCGTCCTTGCATTTCATAGCGCGGGCTGTTGGCATAGAGCAACTGATTGAAGCCTAACCAAGTAGCCTGGTCATCGTATTGGATCGTTGTTGTTTCGTATTTTCTACCCACGATTCGCATCTTCGTAGTAGAGAATGGCGAAACTTTACGGCTGTCATCGTAAGCTAACAAAACACCAACTGCGAGTGTGATATATGCCGCTACATCGCCATCTTTCGCTGCTTGCGCAAAGAGTCGTCGCTGCCTGCGAACAAAGTATTGGGTGCTCGCTTTCGAGAAAACTTTTGCCCGATCAATCCGTTCGATTCCCACCTCAAATCTGCGCGCACACAGGCCATACATCTCGCCATCCAAGCGCAATTCAGCTGCTTTGTAGATGGATCGAATCGAGCGACGCCACGGAGCTTGCATCGGCAAGGTATGCATGATCCACCAAACCAGTTCACGAGCTCGGAAATCGCAAGATCCTAACACATACAAATGATAAATCAGCTCATCATCTCCCGTGGGCCGATGATTTTGGATAATCCACGCGGCTCGATCCGCCATGCTCATAGATTCTAAGTCTTCGAGCCATTGCGATGGCACAGCAATGTCCAACGATTGCAAGAACAGCGTTTTTTGATCATCGGGCATACATAGCAAGGATGCTTCGATTGCCACACGACGCACTACGGGCGAGGCCGTAAGCATCAATTCACGCAATCGTGGCAAAGCATCCGCCGAGCCAATTCGTCCCAGACTCCAGGCTAACGAATACTCATCAAAAAAATCCAGTGCCGATAATTTCGTTAGCGTCTTCAGCGATTCAGAAAGATTCATCTGTCCCGCACGCCAAATCAAGCGACTGAGTTTTCGCGTTTCATCTCCCTCGTCGCGCAATGCCGCATTCAAATGTTTTTGTACAGCTTTGCGCGCCGCTTGATTGCCCGTTGCTTTTTTTCGTGTTGGCGCAGGAACGGGAATCTCATCTTCTGCTACAGAACCTTTCACCCAATAGCCTTTGCGCGTTTTCTCTTGGATCAAACTCTGGAAAATGGCACGCGCCTTTTCGAGCGGCAACGGAAAGACGGTCTTGGTTCCTTCCTGCAAGCGTGCGCCTCGACGACCATAGCGAAAATTCACTAAAAACTCCCCAGCACCAGCTTCGCACAAATCGACCTCATACACCTTATCCGATGCACCATCGCGAAATTCTAAAATCGTCTGTTCAATCAAACGCACAACAAAGCATTAAAAAAGTACTGCTAGGACGACAAGAAAAATTGCCATTGAAGTCAAAAATCATTGATCACGATCACTTTCCTCTATCAGGTAATGGGGTGGAGGATTCATCCGCTGAGCCGTTATCGGCATAAGAATTCGGCGTATGAGATGCAGTCTTTATGCATGAGCCATTGATCTAAGCTGATTTCTGGTAGGCTAATCTTGAATCATTCTTACAAGGCGTTTTAGGCTAGTTGATTTTCAAATCAGCGAGAAATTATTTTTTCTTGCAAAACTTACCGAAAAACATGTCATCCTGTCCTTCCAACATGAGTTCATTGAACGATATCGACAGCCTAGGAGAAATATTTCGCACTCATCAGAGCTTTGCGTTGATGAGTCACATGCGTCCCGATGGCGATGCCATTGGTTCCCAATTGGCCTTGGGGCATGCGTTAGAAGCGATAGGCAAGACCGTGTACTATTGGAATCAAGACGGTTTGCCAGACAGTTTGAAGTTTTTGCCAGGTTCGGAAAAAATCCAACGGCCACCTGCTGAGCCCATCGTTGTGGATGTCGCGGTCGCTCTGGATACCGCAACGAAAGTCCGGCTCGGAGATTCCTGCGTCCATGCCGCATCTCATGCAACGTTGTGGGTCAACATCGACCACCATCTTTCCAATCCCCTTTACGGCGACGAAAACTACGTCGATGCCAAGAGCCCAGCAACGGGGCAGATTGTTTTCGATCTGATCAAAGCATGGGGGTTTCCTCTGCCAGCAGAAACGCGCGATGCCATTTATGTTGCTGTTTCCACAGATACGGGATCGTTTCAATACGCATCAACGACAGCGCACACCTATCGCATGGCGGCAGAGTTGATCGACGCAGGTTTGGACGTCGGTCGCATCAATGCGCTGACCTATGACAATCACCCGTTTCGCCGCATTAGCTTGTTGCGATCGTTGCTCAATACCTTAGAAATGCATGCGGATCATCGTTTGGCTTGTTGGGAAATGACCGATGCGACGCGCATGGAGCTTGCCTTGCAGCCCGACGATAGCGAAGGCCTGATCGACATGATTCGTGCGATCGAAGGTGTGCAAGTCGCGGCGTTTTTTGAAGAGCTTCCCGAGGGGCGGATTCGTGTTTCGATGCGCTCGAAAGATGCATCATGCAACGTTTGTGATGTGGCAATGGCGTTTGGTGGAGGCGGTCATGCTCTGGCGGCGGGGATACGCATGACAGGACCGCTTGCTGATGCGAAAGAAAAAGTTTTATCGGCATTAGAAATCGCTCTTCAGCAAGGAGGTGCAGCGTGAAACGTCCTGTGCAAGAAGCTCCGGATGGCGTATTGCTGATCGATAAATCGCCCGACATGACATCGCATGATGTTGTCGCGATTGCGCGGCGGGCACTCAATACCAAAAAAATTGGTCATTGCGGCACGCTAGATCCGATGGCGACAGGCTTGCTGATGTTGGTCGTTGGCCGTGCTACGAAAATTCAAGACTTGTTGATGAGCGAGGACAAAGAATACCAAGGCACCATGGTTCTTGGGAAAACGACCTCGACGCAGGACAAAGAAGGCGAAGTGACAAGTGAGACGGAAGTGCCGCCATTCACCGAGCAACAAATCGCCGAGGCATTTTCAAACTATCTTGGCGATTTCGAGCAAATGCCACCGATGGTTTCTGCTATCAAAATGGGCGGCGTGCCGCTCTACAAACTCGCCCGCCAAGGAAAAGAGGTGGAGCGTAAATTACGTGCCGTCAAAGTCATGAGCTATGATCTTCATCGCGTGGAGTTACCAGAAATCGATTTTACTGTGCGGTGCAGCAAAGGATTTTATGTGAGAACCTACGCACATGACATTGGAGCCAAGCTTGGTTGCGGTGGGCACTTAGGCGCACTGCGTCGCACACGCTCAGGAAAGTTTACCTTGGATCGTGCCGTTACCATTGCCGATCTGAAAGAACTCGGCAGAGAAGAACTTTGCCAGAGAATGATGACGCTTGCTGAAATTTCCTTGATGCGCGGCGCATAATGGCCGGGAAATCCCATGGTTCTGCTGCGGATTTCTGGAATATTTTGGTCAAAGCTGCGATTCGCCTGCTGCTGCGGCATCGAGAAAGAATGTCGTATTTCCGTGCTGTTGCAAAAAGCTGGCGGTGACCTGATCGCTTACTGGGCCATGCAAGGCCTGCTTGACGATTTCTGCCTTGTGTTCACCAAAGGCGAGAAGGGCGATGCATTTCGCTTCCAGTATCGTGCCGCATCCCATGGTGATGGCGTGGCTCGGAACTTGTTCGATGGATCCAAAAGCCGATGCGGCATCGCCACGGGTGACCGAGCATAGTTCGATGCGGCGCGTGCGACTTGTTGCCGTCGATCCCGGTTCGTTGAAGCCGATGTGTCCATTGCGACCTATGCCGAGAATTTGATAGTCGATGCCGCCGGCGGCACGGATGGCATCTTCGTAGGCTTGGCAATGCGCCTCGACCTCGTCTGCTGGCATAGTGCCAGACGGGAGATGGATGTTTTCTGCGGCGATATCGATATGATGGAAAAGATTTTGATGCATGAAATGCCAATAGGATTCCACGTGATCTTTGGCTAGACCTTCATATTCATCCAAATTGAATGTGCGAACTTGAGCAAAACTCAATCCTTCTTCTCGATGCATACGGATCAATTCTCGGTAGAGCAAAAGCGGTGTGCCGCCGGTTGCTAACCCTAAAACGGCATTCGGTTTGCTGCGAATCAAGTCGGATAGCTCGCGAGCCACTTGCTCAGCCGCTTGTGCTGCATCAGAGAACATTTTCAAAGGTATTGCCATAAACATCGGCAGACTTTAGACAGATATTCAGCAATACTGCAAGCGACTGTGTTGATCAATTTTTGCTCTTGAGTTCCGATGCCTCCGCAAGGATCTTTTCCCACAAGGCTTGTTCGCCTGGGATTCCTTGCTTTTCTAACTGCACGGCAATTTCAATGATTGGAATTTCCGCCAACGTTGTATCGCCTGGAAGATGCGGACGTATGGCGCAAACCAAGGCCCAAACGGCCCACGCACGGGCTTGTCGAAGCTCCTTACGCGCCCCACGCATTCGCAATGCTTGGTGCTGATAACTCAAACGCGGATTGCCGGGAAAATCATCGCTTGAATGATTTTGCAAAATCCATGCCATGGCACGATAGGGCAGGGGATGCGTGCGCAAGATTTTCTCGCTGCCGTCCATTTCTGCATACAAAGCGCGTGTCAATGCCAGCAAAGCTCGACCTGCGTGGCCACAGCGCCATAGATGCTGGCCGTAGCGCAAAGCAGCTTCGTAAAATACCTCATCTCGTCGATCCCCTAAGTTCCTGAGGATGCGATAATCCATGTCCTCTGTTGCTTCTGGCAAATGGGGGCATCTGGACAATCGAAACACTCGCTCCGTCATCCTGCGAAACACGTTGCCTTGACACCGCGAACGCCAAGACCTTTGATCACCAGCAATCGCCCGGCATGCTCTTCTTTTTCTGTTTTATGGATGCCGGTGGTGACATACAAGTCGCTCAAGTCTGCGCCGCCGAACGCACATGCTGTCGTTTCGAGGCACGGCAAGTCAATGCGGCGAACTTCTGCTCCCGTTTCGGGATCGTAGCAACAGACGCAGGCACCATGACAAAATGCTACCCACAAGCGTCCCTCGGCATCGATGGTTATGCCATCAGGCGAGGCATCGATCGCACTTGTATCCACGACTTCACGTGGATTGCTCAGCAACCCATCCGCGTAGTCAAATGCCACAATGTTCCGCCTCGGTGTATCGATGTAATAACAGATCTTGCCATTGATCGACCAAATGATCCCATTCGAATTCGTCACTGGCGCATAAGCTACAGTGCATTTCAGATCTGTGGACAGACGATACAACGTCGCGTCGCCCGTGCGTTTGACTAAGCTGATGCTTCCTGCAAACAAGCTGCCATCCGGCGCGCACTTGCCATCATTGAAGCGGTTGTCTGGTTTGTCGCCTTCGGGATCAAGAATCGCAGTGCATGCTCCTGTGGATTCATCGAGGAAAAAAAATCCAGCATCTCCGGCGCATAGCAAGCCGCCATCACGGCGTGGCACGACAAGGCCCACACGCTGTCCCACATCCCAACATTTCTCCTCGCCGCTCACGGGATCAAACCGGACCACGCGGTGTGCCTCGATGTCCACATAGTAGAGGAAGTCGTTCCACCAAATCGGTCCTTCTCCCCACGTTGAGCGCAGGTTGCCAGCTGTTTCGATTACCAAATCATTCATCATTTCCATCATTCTTCCACAGGTTGATATGCCGCTTCTCGATCCACGCCAAATGTCCAGCGAAGCGGACTTTCTACGGCCTTGCCTGCCAGATTTTTCCATGTGATGGAGACTTGGCAGGTTTCCGTGCGTAAGCGACGATTCACTTGCCACGTCAATGTTTTATGCTCCGCATCAAATGCCGCTGGCACTTCGCCAAAGCCCGCTACACGCATCACTAAGGTTGCCGGATTGATGTCTTCCACTTTCGATAGATTCGCCGAAATCACAGGCGAGCGAGATTTGATCCTTTTCCCTGGCTCCGGCATCACCGGATAGGGCACGGTTTGTTTTGCCAGTTCTCCGTCCATTCCCGAGCTAGTCGATGCACCTGCAAACTCGGTAGCTAAGGTGAAAATGTGATCGTGGGTTCCTAAGATGACGTAGCGAGGCAAAGTGAAATCATCCGTGCTACGTTTGACCTTGCCAGGCAACACCGTGAACATCAGCTGATACGCATTCGCTTTGCCGACATCAAACATCTCTGGCGTATGAAATCCACCAGGATAGCAATACGTCGTAATGGTTTCACCAAATTTTTCTTGCAGGATGGACTTCGAGGTTACCATTTCCTGCGTCAAAAACTCATCAAACGCCCGCTTGCCCTTGGCCTTGCTTTTTCGGACGGTGCCAGGAAACGGATGGGAGTGTGAATGATTTCCTATGGTGGCGCCGTTCTTTTGCATTTCTTTGATCATGTCACTGGACATCGATTTGCCGCCCACATCGATGTAGCGCGTGTAGAGAAATAGCGTGAATGGATAGCCAAACTCTTTTAAAATCGGGTAAGCATCGGTGAACACCGAAAGCCAGCCATCGTCGATGGTGATGACCACCGAGCGTGGTGGTAGCGACTTTTCGCCTCGTTTCCATGCCTGAAAATCCTCCATCTTCACCACGGAGATCCCCTGATCCTTCAAAGCCTGCATTTGCCGACGGAATTTGTCGGTATTGATGCGCATCTCGGTTTCCTTCAAGGTCTTGGAAAAATCATGATATCCCAAAACCGAAACACGCACGCCGTCATCTTTCACGGTCGCATTGGTGGATGCCGCACCTAGGGGTGGCGGAGCTTGCTTGCTTTCTTCTGCCTTCTCGGTGTCATTGGCCGATAGACCCCACAGCATCATCAACCAGATGATTGCGATCACGCGACATAAGGAAGTTGTTTTTAGCGGGTGGCTCACACACAGCTACTACTGCGGGAATTCTTCCGTGTAAAGCGCAAAGCGCTAAGCGCAGTAGGGCGTGAGTTTTTGTGCGCTTACGATTGCACTGATTTGAACCCGAAATCCGAAGTATAACGCCGCCATTCGCGGCCATCATTTGCCGTGCAAGGCATTTCAGACCTTGGGGCAGCATCTTTGGATGCAACCCACTGCGGCCATGAAACGCCTTGCGCATCAAAGCATGACAGCGGCTTTCTGTCGCTCTACTCCGAATCTCGGGTTGAATGGTTTGAGTGCATTCAGACTTTCGGCTATCGCTTCGGCGCGGACGATTGGGGAAAGCTCTAGTAAGCACCGATCACCCAGAATTCACTCGCCAAAAATCATCAGGACGATAACATAGTCTCATGTTACCTAGCCGATCACAGGACACTCCTCATCGCCTCGAATCACTGGCTCATCAGGCCTCGGACTATGCCTTGCACATGATGCGCACCACCGGTTCCGTCCCGCCAACGGTAATCGCCGACACTGATGAAGGCTTGATTTTCTGCATGCCTAGCTCTCTGACCGATGAAGCGGCGAAGGATCGCTTCGCAGATGTGGCCCGGCTCTTGGCCATCGCCTACAATGCCAGCGCCATCGTCATGGTCGTCGAAGCATGGGCGAAAATGCCGGATAAAAACGGGCATCTCGATGCCAGTATTCCCCCATCGCAGTCGCCCGACCGCCAGGAAATCGTCGCACTTATGTTAGAAGACCGCGCCCACAGTGCCACCAGCCTGCTGCCCATCGTTCGCGATGCGCGAGGAAATTTCATGGAACTCGGCGATGCAGGCCCGATCCATTTCGGCGAATCAGAAGGACGTTTTTCTGGGTTGATGAAAGGAACGGCACCTACTGCCGAGCAATCGGCCACAGCCAAGGCCTCACTACAAAAACTCCGCCTGAGTGTGATCAATCGCGGTTTCGACCCCACACTCAACTGACCACCGCGTATGGCAAATGACCTCATCGTGGTGATGTTCAGCAAAGAGCAAGTGCGCCAGCACAAGCTCGCTCATTTCCTGAAAAACTTCGGTCTCGCTGCCTTGCCCTTCGGCCCCGCTCTGGCATCGATGATGGATTCGTTCCAGTTCCTGGTGGACGGGTGGAACGACGATCCTAACGAACTCTACGCCATCCCGGAAATTCGCCGATTTTACCAACACTTCCAAGAAGTCTGGCCCTACTGGTTTTTCTTCTGCGACCTCGAATCCGAAACCCTGCAAATGATGACCCTTTGCCTGCTACCGAATCTCACTGGTGTCAAACGTGTCGGCGAACCAAAAGCAGGCGTGCAATACGATCCACTCGACCTCATCCGCTTCATCGAGAAAAACTTCATCCCCCTCAACACCATGATGGAACGCGCCGGCATGAGCGAGATGGACATCTATCACCGCACCCGCGATATTTTCCTCTACTTCAACCTGCCGTTTGATGCTCCGCCGCCATGACAATTCATTTGATCTCCCTGTTTCATGAGATAAATAGGGGTTGTCGTTGCTTCCTGAAACGCCAACACCCCAACCTAGCGATAATGGGTTGGGGTGTTGGCGGA
>JAIYDP010000077.1 GCA_027487435.1 Verrucomicrobiaceae bacterium
ATGAGGGACATCATCTTGCAGCGCAGCGTGCAAAAACAACGCAGGAGCTTCAGAGCGAGCAAAAAAAAAGAGATCCGAACAACCGGAATCGAACCGGTGACCGGCGGATGCCTGCTGAAACAACTAC
The DNA here is from genome assembly GCA_027487435.1 of Verrucomicrobiaceae bacterium. Classification (GTDB taxonomy): domain Bacteria; phylum Verrucomicrobiota; class Verrucomicrobiia; order Verrucomicrobiales; family Akkermansiaceae; genus UBA956. The sequence continues at coordinate 128 of JAIYDP010000077.1, forward strand.
AGTCCGACGCTCTACCAACTGAGCTATGTTCGGAAGACACTCAAATGATGTGGAAATGTGGTTCATGAAGTTTGGGATTTCAACTGCGTCCACCAGTTGCGGGGAAAGGAAAACGTCCGTGCAACTTGTTGTGGGATGCGACTGGTTAGTGTCACCAGCTGACTCCAGCGTCAGCACTTTTCTCACGTAGATTTCTTTCTGGAGAGCCCTGCGAACGGGTCGGCGAGATGATCAGGCGAATCCCTAGCGGACAAATGAGATCGATCATGGCATCTTCTGGCATCTTCTGGGACTTCAGTTCGGTCCGGAGGGATTCGCTGCCTTCCCAACGATTGCATGACGCACATGAGGAAGTGTGCAAGTGTGATATGGGCTGCCGGTGGAGGCGTGATCGGGCTGCGCTCAAGCCATCGCCGCTCATGTCGTCATGATGGTGCTGAGCTCCAAAAAAACGGTGGGAAGTTACTTGCTGACACGGTTCGTCGAGCAGTCACACGTCAATCACACGTCAATCACACGTCAATCAAAGTCAACGCATGTGCGACCTTCATGCTGACCTTCTCCCCGCAGCCCAAGCGCTCGCCGCGCTGAAGAGAGGCGGTCGGCTCACCCCAGCCGCAGCCATCCCCCTCCTCCAAACCCTCAGTTTGAATTCTCCCGCCCCCCCTCCCCTCTCCCACCTTCTCTTCCTCCACGCCCTCCTTGCCGTCGACCCCGACGCAATGTCCTGCCTCGCCGCTTGCCTCGACGTCTTCAAAGACGCCGCCTTCCCCTTCGAATGCCGCGCCCTCGCCTATTCTCTCCTCGCCGCCGCCGTCTTCCAAAAATACACCCTCGCGACTCACGTCGGCCTCGGCGGCTTCAAGTGCGACGTCCTTTCCTCCAACCCGTCGTATTTAGAAGCCTCAGCCTTCCTCCGCGCCGACATTTCGTCGGGGGGGACGCTCTTTGCGCAGGTCGCCTCCGGCTGCTGCGGCGCGGCCATCCCCAGCGTCGCCTTCGACGGGTTCGATGCGGCCATGGCGCTTGCGGCGGCGGCGGTGCACGACCCTGCGCGCCGTGCGCTCTGCCTGCGGCTGCTCGTTGCGCTAGTCAAAGTCATCGCGTCCATGCAGTACTTCTTCAATGCCCCCGTCTACGTGTTCCCCCTCATAAAGGCCCTCCTGCCCCTCACCGCCGACCCCGCCGACGCGGACGCCGCCGCTGCGCTGACGCTGGTGCTGGCGCTGCCTTCTTTTAACAAACTCCAGTACACCTTGTTTGCCCCACCCCTCCTCAACGACGGCGTCGGCGCATACGTCGGCGCGCTCGCCGACGCCTTCGCCGACCTGCGCGCCGATGTGCAGGGCAACCTGCTCACGTTTCTCATCAATACAATATCTTTTAGCGAGCGGACGTGGCTGCCCTTCGACGTGATGGTCCCCCCCACATCATCCCTCTACCGTTTGATGGCCGACGACATGGCCGGCGACGCCGTCGCTGCCCTCGACGCGACGGTTCGCGCTCTGCTTCTGCGGCTGGTGGCGAATGACTTTTGGCGCGACGAGGACGTGCGCGACCGCGTGTCCGGCGTTGTAAAATCCGGCGAGGTGATGGCAGCGTTTCGGCGAGATGTGGCGCTTTGCGAGGGGAGGGGGTTTGGCTTGTGGGACGTCGCGATGGGGTGGGTGGGTGCGGCGATTGCGACGCATCAGCCGCTCGAGGCGACAAGCGCGCTTCAGGCGACGGAGGACACGGTGGAGGTGATGGGGGCGCTGATGGAGCGCGCGCTGTGCGGCGACGAGGCAGTTGCGGTCGAGCACGCGGCGACGCTGATGTCGATCATCGAACTGTCAGGGTACAAAAATTTGAGGCTGCGTTTGGGCCGGGCGCTCCCTTCGTTCCTCCGCCGCCTGGAGGCTCTCCCCGCGCTCAGGGCTGATTTCAAATTCATCCGCGCAGCCGTCATTTCGACGCTCTCCCTGCGCGAGTCGGGCGCCGTCGACGCTGCGGCTGCGCTGGACCAACTGGCGGTTGGCGCCCAGAGCGTCGACTCTTCGGCCCTGCTGGCGCTTCGACTCCTCGCGAATGTGATGGCGTCGGTCCCGGAGGTGCCGCGCGACGCCATGCAGCTCCGCCTCGCTGCAGCGGGGGTGTTCGAACGCCTCTCTGTCGCGGTGGGGGGGGGTAGTGGGGTGGCGGTTGAAATTGAGGGTGCGGTGCTGTCGGCGGCACTGATCGTGACCGAAACGTCTCTGAGCGCGCCTATTTTTAAACAACTCGCGCGGGTGTGCGATTTTGCCGAGTCTCCCGACGCCATCACGCGCGTGATGGGCCTTCGCGGCTTGATTTCATTTTTTGTCGATGCGGTTGGAAGCCTCAGCTTCTCCTGGCACCACTACGACGCCAACACGTTCGAACGCGCGCTGCGGGTGCTGGCGGCTGGCTACTCCTTCGCCATCGATGACAGACTCAACTTCTTCAGCAATTTTATCTTCAAGGCGGCCACGCACACCCTCCGCCGCTTCCCCTACGCTTTTGACCTGTTTGACAGCGTCTTTTCAAGTCGCAGCACCCCCACGCTGTGGCTGCTGTTCGAGCGCTTTGACCTCAACAGTCACCCCAAATTCGGTGGGGTGCTCGAGGCGGCGATGCGCGCGGCGATGGCCGACGTTGCGCCGACACACACCCACTTTCGCCACTGCGTTTTTGTCAAGGTCGTCAAGTCGGTGGGTTGCAGCCGCGGGCCGCGGGACCGCAAGTTGCTGCTTGCGTTTGGGGAGTTTGTGGTGCGGCGCGTGTGCGAGTCGGGTGATGCGGCGGAAATCTGCGTGCTAGCGTCTGTTTTGGGGGTTTGTGGGGGGGGGTCCATAAGGGAGGCGCTTGGATTCGGACGCGCGACGTCCCTCAAGTTGCTTGACGCCGCGAAGAGGATGATTGCAGGGGGGGGGGGATGGGAGCTATGCGGCAGGGACGCGCTGAGCGCTGCTTTCACTTGCCTCCCCCCCTCCGACGACAACTCCGCTTTGGTCGTCGACGTTTTGGTGGCGCTGCTGCAGCCCCGCGCCGTCCTCTTCAACGGCTACATCCCCACCCTCCGAAACCTCCCGGGCGTGTGCGCGGCGCTGGGGGAGAGCGGCGCGATCGAGCGCGCTGGCGCTGCGATGGATGCGGCGCTCGGGTCGCCGTGGCTGGAGAATTCGCTCCGCAACTTCCAGCAGCTCTTCCCCCCCAGCGACGATTCAAATTCAAACGCCGCGCAGCGCGCAGCCGCAGTCGTGCGCTTGGCCCTCCTCTCCTCCGACCCCCCCTCTTCTGTCGCCGCGCTCTGCTACCTCAGGCACCTCCTCTCATTTCAAACCGCCGCGGACCGCTTCCGCGCAATCTTCGACGGCGTCCCCGACGACGTTGCCGCCGCGCTGCGGCGCCTCCTCCTCAACCCCACCCCCCGCGCCCACGTTTTCGCCCTCAAATTCCTCCACGTCTTGGTCGCCCCTGAGTTTCGCCGCGCCCTCCTCGCCGACCCTCACGTCGCCGACGCGCTCGAGCGGCTCGTCACGCGCAGCCTGCGCGCTTGCCCCCCCCTCTTCGATTGTGCGGTCAATGTAGTCGCGACGCTCGCGGCATGGCCGGAGTTTGCAGCCGCGCCGACAGTGACTTCGTTTTTGAATTTGCGCGACGGGGTTGTGGAGGCGCTGCGGTGCGACGCCGTACCCGTAGCTTCGTTTGCGGCCTGCGTCAAATTGTGCCTCACCATCACCCGCGCGGTGGAAGGCGACGTCACCCCCATCGTCGCGCTCTTCTTCGCGCGGCTGCCGCACCTCCCCTCTGCCTCTGACTTCGCGCGCGCAGCCGTTTTGGAGAGCGCGCTCTCAAACGACGCCACCGGTCTGGTCGATTGCCTGCCGCAAGTTGTCGCCGCGTCGCGGGTGCTCATCTCGCGCATCCCCTCCGACCAGCCGACGCTGCGCCTCGCGACGGCGCAGCGGCTGGACGAGTCGGAGGCTGAGCCGTTCGACCCCGCCGACATTGCGGCGGCGGTGCGGCAGCTCGTGGGGGGCTTGGGGGCGCTGGACGCAATGCGGGTGGCGGAGCGGGTGTTCACGCTCCAGTTCTTTGTGATGCCGCTGGCGTCGGCTGAAAAGTTTGTGGACATGGGGTTTGGTGACGACTCTTCGCGCCCGTTGATGGACGAGCTGGTGGCGCTGCTGCAAGCGCGAAGGGGCGACCTCTGCGTTGTCCCAATTTTCAAATTTTTAGCTGGCGCCATGCCGATGTTGCCGGCGGAGTCGGCGTTCGCGAAAGACTTCATCGCGTCGCTAACAGATCTTTTAGAGTTCTTGTCGCCGCTTGTTAACGCCAGCGCCATGGCGGCGAAGAACTTCCACCTCTTCCTCACGCACGTGATGTGTTGGCTGCCCATGCTCGGCAACTTGCCAGGTCACGTGACCTTCGACAAGTGGCTCCAAACCGTCTGTGCGCTCAGGGACCCGCGCGGCCGCATGCTCTGCATCGCCGGCGCCGACGGCATCGCCGCAAATTTCAAACGGGACCGCGCGGTCGCGTATTTTCGAAAGGAGGGGGTGCTTCTCAACGCCGTCATCGCGTGGGCTGCGGACGGGTTGATGTGTCTGCGGCAGGAGGCGAGCGCCGCGCTGTTTGCGGTCGTGCGGTCGCTCGACGACAGGGCGCTCGTCGCGGCGATGGACGGCGCGGCGGCGGTTTTGAAATTGGAGGGGCGCACCTACTTCGCGACGCTGCTGGCGGAATTCAAATCGCGCAAAGATCGCCTCGGCGGAATGTTCATCCGCCACCCGGATCACCCGCTCGGCCGCGCCATGTGCGATGCGGCGGCATTGGACGGCGTCTCCGTCGCGAAGCGGCTGGAGGAGCTTGCGGAGCTCGCGCAGCTCATCCCCGCCGACCACCCGCTCGCGCCGGCGGTTGAGGATGCGTTCGGGCGGGTGGTGGTGGGAGGGTTGGAGGCAGGTGGCGCGAAGGCAGTTTTTTTGCTTTTGGTCGAAAAGGTGCGTTCGGCAGAAGGGCGGTTGGCCCTTCGCGGCCAGAAGCGGGTGGAGGCGAAGCTGCGGGAGGTACGGGGGCGCGCGGTGGTGAATTTTTCCGAGGGGAGCCTCAAGATCTGCTGCGCGGCGATGGTGCTGGCGGTCATGCACGCGGAGGACGGGTGGGGGGCACGGGAGGAGGCGCTCGCTGGGTGCGCGCAGCTGCTGTCATTTTTGACGTGCGGCAACGCGAAGCGGGCCGACTTCGCGATGAACCGCATCGTGCAGATGCTGTCGTGCGGCGCACCCGACGTGGCGGCGATTTTGTGCGCGGCGGCGGACGCGCAGGGCCGCAGCTTCTTCGACGTCGCGGCGGCGGAGTTGGAGGGTGCGGCGGCGTCGTCGGCGTTCGTGCACGGCCTCACCCCCCACCACCGCCTTCGCGACGCCTTCGTCACCCGCCCCGGCGTGCCGGCGCGGATCTTGCGGCTTGTCGAGGCGCGACCCTCCCCTTGGGTTTGTGTGGTGAAGGAGCTGATCTATTTTAAGACGCCGCGGGAGGCGCTTTTGAAGGAAGGGCTGCTGCCACAACTCCGCCGCCTCCTCAGCGACGGCGTGCATCCGCGACATGTTCGCGCCACAATTTTTGTCGCGTGCGCCGTCGGCGGCGGTGCGGCGCCTGAGCGCCAGAAGCTCCTCGCCGACGCCATGGCGGGGATTGCGGCGGAGGGGTCAAACCTCAGCGGCACGTTCTGCGCGGAGTTGTCGGAGCTGAAGAACTTCCCTGCGCTGCTTGCGGGGGAGCCCATCATGACCGCCGTGATGGCGCACTTCAGCGCAAACCCCACGGCCCAACAGCGCCTCCTCAAGCTGATCGCCGAGTGGTGCCGCAGCCCCAGCGCCGCACGCGCGCTCGGGTCGCGCACGGCGGAGTTTGAGGCCGTCCTGCAGCTTCTGGGCGCGGACTCCGACAAGGCGGTGCTCGTCTGGCGCATCCTCTTCGCCGTCGCAGCGAGGGGCACCCCCGCGGCTGCGGCGGTGAAGCTGCGGCTGGAGAGTTACGTCAGCGGCTTCGTGGCGGGGTCGGAGTCGCAGGTCAATTCGTCGCTTCGCTTGCTTCGCTTCGCCCTCGACGTTGCAATGCCGCCATGGCGAGTCGAAGAGCTGCTGCGGGTGCCGCGCTTCTTGACACGTCTTGTGGCAGTCCTGAACCGCGACCCTTCGAATTTGGTGATGGGCGCAGGCCTCAGCTTCCTCATCGGCGCCGCCAGAAGCAGCGACTGGGCGGTTGAGGCCCTCATGGCCGCGCGCGGCTGTGAGATGGCGCTGGCGGTGGCGGCCAAAGAGTCCACGTCGTCGGCATGTCGCGCGCTAACAGTTGACCTCCTCTGTGTTTTATCCACCCACGAGGCATTCCTCCCGCGCATGCGCGAGCTTGGCGTCGTCGCGGCGCTGAAGCCCCTCCTCGACGTGGCGCACGCGGCGAAAATCGCGACGATCGCGACCGCATTTTCAGCTGCGGTTGCGATATCAAACGTCACCGGGTCGGTAGAGGGGGGGGGGCTCTTGCCGTTGGCGCCGCAGCTGCAGCGAAGGTCCTCCACAAGTTGGGGGACCTTGTCGCCAAGCTGGAGGGGGGAGTGGACGTCACATCCGAAACGCCACTCCACGCGCTGTGTCAGGCCGTTGGGGTGATGGCGACGTCAAGCGCCCTCTGCCCGGAGCTTGCGGCGTCGGACTGCGTTGAGCAGCTCGCGCTGATTTTGCAGCGCGATTGGGAGTGGCCGCGCGCGCAGGCGATGGCATGTCGCGCCATTTGGAATTTAAGTTTCGACCCCTCCCTCTGCGTCGAGGCGCGGCTCAGGGCGTGCGCGGGGCTGGAGGCGCTTAAAGACCTCTGCGCGCGGGCAGAGACGAAGCAGAACGCGACAGGGGCGCTGTGGCAGCTGCGGCCACATACGGCGCGCGAAGCCGTTGGAGGAGCGGACGCACGCGGGGGTTCCTCCAAAAAGGCGCTGATGGTGTCGCACAGCCGCGCTCAGCATGGGGTGGTGGAGGACGTTGTCCGGCTGCTGCGGGAGGGGGGATGGGAGGTTGTCGGGGACTTTGACGACTCCGTCGCGCCAACCGCCGAAATGATGGCGGCGGCTGTTGAGAGGGCGGCGGCGGTGTTGATTTGCGCGTCGGCGGAGTACAAAGCGGGGGCGGGGTGCCGAATGGAGGCGGAGTATGCGCTGCAGTGCAAAGCGACGATTGTGCCGCTGCTTGTTAGCGCGGGGTACCGCGCGGATGGGTGGCTGGGGCTGGTGATGGGGGCGAAGTTGTGGTACGACGTGACGGATGAAGGGAGAAGGGAGGGGGTGGTGGAATCTCTCAGCCGTGCGCTGCGGGGGGTGCGCGGGCAGAGGGGCGGGAGGGAGGGGGGGAATGGGGAGAGTGGGGG
>JAIYDP010000180.1 GCA_027487435.1 Verrucomicrobiaceae bacterium
GCCGGTGAGTTCCAGACCCGAAGCGCGGATGGCTTTGGCGGTGAGCACGCTATGGTTGATGGCACCGAGGCGGTTGGCGACAACGAGGATCACAGGCAAGCCGAGGTCGCGGGCGAGATCTGCCATGGAGTAGGTCTCGGTGATGGGTACTTCCCAGCCGCCGCAGCCTTCGACGAGGACGGAGGGATATTTCCTGCTGGCTTGCTTCCAGCCATCGATCAGCGGGGCGGGGGAAATGCTGCGATTTTCGAGCTGTGCGGCGACCCACGGGGCAGCGGCAGTTTTTAACCACAAGGGGTTGACTTCATCGATGGTCGCTTCGCCACTATCGGCTTGTAAGATTTCGGCATCGCGGCGATCACCGCAGCAGATGGGTTTGTAGCCAAAGGATTCGATGCCATTGTCGCGTAAAGAGCGGAGCAGCAAGGAGGTGATGTAGGTTTTTCCGACATCGGTATCGGTGCCGGCAATGAATGCGTTCATGGTTTTTTGGTATCTGTCGAAGGTGCAGGTTGCTCGGTTGGCGCGGGAGCCGAGGAGGTGTCAGTTACGGGGAGGGCTTTGGGCGAGTTGGTGAGCAGGTTATCGTTGATGCGTTTTTGGATTTCGTTGGCTTGTTCGAGGAGTTGCTGGACTTTGATTTGATCCATGCTGAGCTGGTTGCGGAAAAGTTCACCTTTGGCTTCGTAGCCTGCGTAGCGTTGCATGGGGTCGCTGCCGATGTGCTGCTTGATGAGAAACCAAATGGAAAGGGCGGCGAGCAGGGAGGCGAGCTTGATGGGCCAGTTATTTTTCAGTGATGGTTTCATGAGTGGGAGATTCTTGTAGGAATAAGGCTTCGAGTTTGAGGCGGAATTCTTCTGGATTCGCACAGCGGTTCATTTCGCCATCGCTGAAGACAGAAATGGTGCCCGTTTCTTCAGAAACAACGACGACGACAGAATCGCACTCTTCACTGAGCCCAAGGGCGGCTCGATGTCGAAGACCGATGGAGCGATCGCGCAAATCTTTTTGGCTGACGGGGAAAACGCAGGCAGCGCCAGCGACGCGGTCACGGGCGATGATCATGCCGCCATCGTGCAGTGGTGATTTGGTGTGAAAGACAGCCATGGCAAGTTCTTGCGAAAATAGCGCATCAAGTTTCACTCCAGAGTCGAGATACTGCTTGAGACTGATTCCGCGCTCGATGGCGAAGAGGGCGCCAATGCGTTTTTTCGAAAGGACGACAACGGCTTCGGCAAAGGTCTCCAAGAAAGCGAGTTTTCGGTTGGTGGAAAACATGAAAAGCCTACTGCTGCCGAGTTTGGCTAGGGCGTTTCGTAGTTCCGGTTGGAAAATCACGATCAATGCCAATGCAAGCGCCGCGGCGGCGCGGGTGATGATCCAACTGATGACCTGGAAGTCAAAGACGTAGGAGATCAGGGTAAGCGAAATCAGAATCGCAGCAAGGCCGACAAGAATCCTAGCACCGCGAGTCGAATGAAAGACGCGCGTCATGTAATAGATTCCCACAGTGAGAATCAGGATTTCTGTCGCATCCCCCCAGTGATTCATGAAAATATTCGCCTCAAATTGCATCTGCGTGAAAATTAGTCAGTGTGGTGTGGGCTGTCAGGTTTTTTTTGGTGAAAATTAGAAAAGTGGGAAGTGATCAGTGAGCAGTGATCAGTGGAAGAATTGAAGGAGGGGGCACAGGGGAGTTTTCTAAATAATCACTGCTCACTGCTCACTTACACTTTTCTACCTTCTTCCTCTGTGGCGTTGGTTGGAGTTGCCGCTGCGGGGATTGCCTTTTGGTTTTGTGCTGAGTGGAGTGCGACGTGACTTTGCAGCTTCGTGGGCTAGGGCGACTTCTTTGCTGTGCCAACTGTGGTCTTCCCAGCCTTCGATGGGCATTTTGATGGTCTTTTCGATTTCGCGCAAATATTCCAATTCATCTTCTGAACAAAAAGAAACGGCGCGACCTTCGGCTCCTGCTCGTGCGGTGCGTCCGATGCGATGAACGTAGGCTTCAGGTTCGTTAGGGAGATCGAAATTCACCACCAATCCTACGGCTTTGACGTCAACTCCACGGGCGGCGACATCGGTGGCGACGAGAACGGGGGCGAGACCTTTTTTGAAGCGCTCTAGGGCTTTTTCGCGTTGTGCTTGGGATTTGTTGCCGTGGATGGCTTCCGCAGGGAATCCAGCGATGCAGAGGTGCTTGGCTAATTTATTTGCTCCATGTTTGGTGCGGCTAAATACGATGGTCAGACTCTGACCGGTGACGGTAGCTTGTTCGCGGAGGAGTTGCTCCAAGAGTGGCTTTTTGTCGTCGCGCGAGATGAAGCACACCTTGTGGGTGATGTTTTCTGCGGTAGTCGATTGTGGTGCGATGCTGACGTGGGCGGGTTGCTGGAGGATCGAGGTAGCGAGATCGACGATACTCGGCGCCAGTGTCGCTGAGAAAAAAAGCGACTGGCGCTTTTGTGGGAGCATCGAGACGATGCGTTTCACATCGCGAAGGAAGCCCATGTCGAGCATGCGATCGACTTCATCGAGCACGAAGAATTCCACCTGGGAGAGGTCGATTTGTTTTTGATCGATCAAATCTAACAAACGGCCAGGTGTGGCGACTAAGAGATCGACACCGGAGCGCATGGCTTGGATTTGAGGATTTTGTCCCACGCCGCCATAGACCATCGTTTGGTTGAATTTCACGTATTTTCCGTAGGTGGAAAAGCTTTTGCCGATTTGGATGGCGAGTTCCCGTGTGGGAGCAAGAATCAGGGTGCGGCAGCATTTGCCACGCGTGGAGCGGGGGCGTTCATGGAAAGCATGCAAGATGGGTAAAGCAAAGCTTGCCGTTTTGCCAGTGCCAGTTTGGGCGCAGCCGAGAAGATCACGTCCTTGCAAGAGCAAAGGAATGGCTTGCTCTTGAATGGGCGAGGGTGTGGTGTATTGGAGTTCGCGTAGGACGCGTTGCAATGGCTCTGCGAGAGGCAGGGCTTCGTAGGGTGTCGGTGTCATAGTTCAATAAAACAGCTTGTCCGAAAAAAATGGACTTGCGCTGCGCGATGAGAGTTTAAGGAATACCTCAGCAATCTCTCTCATCTTGGAAGACCGATCAAGGGGAAGACATTCGTTCATGTCTGGCACAGCACGATAATTCGCAACGTGTGCAGGCGTAGTAAATACAGGAACTGTGGTTATGGCAAGAACCTTTTTTGATTCTTTTGCCACAACCACATTGTAGGGGGGAGTTATGTTAGCATTTTATATTATCGGAAGCTGCGTAAGCCTCCGCCACTGCTTCGTTCACTGCTGCCGCCGCCAAATCCGCTGCTGCTTCTGCTGCTGCCGCCGTCATCGCTGCTGCTGCGTGAGGAACTACGACTGCTGCTACGTTCTAGGCTGCCGCGCATACCTGAAGAGGAGGACTCTCTAGGAGCACTTTCTTGACGTGGAGTGTAGCTTGATTCACGAGGCGAGGACCGTATCGCAGGAGGGCTGTAGCTTTGAGTCGGTTGACGAAGTCCCGACGAACTGCTGCTGCTGGAGCTACGGCTCAGTCCGCCGAAAATGCCGCCAGGAGCTGGTCGTGGTTCGCTACGAGGTGAGGTTTCACGTACCGATGGCAAACGCGACGATGAAGAGCGTGAGGAAAAGCTTGGGCTAGGATTGTTGAAAAACGTCGAGTTCGACTGATTTCGAAGAGAGTTCTGTTGTCCACTCAGGCCGGATCCGTTCATGAATCCAACCACTCTGCTGGGTTGATTTGCCGCAGAGGCGCGTTCGTAGAGACGCTCGCGTTCGGAACTGCCTAGCCAACGAGGAGATCCCGAGGCACTTACGCGGCGTGCCCAATGATATTGCGCCGAAGCATAGTTGCTCAAGCGCTGATCATAGCGGCTGAGAAAACGGGTGTTGATCGAGCGCGGAGATGGGCAAATTCCCGAACCTGACCAACCGTAAGGATGGGGACAACCACGGATGCCGATCGGCACATAGCCTACCGGATAGTAGCCAAACAAGAAGGGATCGTAATAACAACTGCGGGTGCGATCAAAGTAACAAAAAAGTGAAGGATCATAGGCCCAACGAGGGTCTCCTGTGCTAACAAAAACCGAGGTGCCGAAGCCGCCTCCCGAGGAGAATCCTTGGCTGTAAGAAATGTTTGTGTTAAAGGGATCGTAGTAGCAGGAACTCAATGCGAGACTCAAGAGTGAGCCGGCGAGCAGTAGTTTGTGTTTCATGACGGTAATGTGACGTGGGATGTTTCAGAATATTCAAAGGATCGTAGAGGTTTTTTTGTGGCTTGATCAATGACCTAAGGAAGCTTCCACGCAGCGCGGATTTTTGCCATTTCCGTTTCCGGCAAAATAAGGTAGCAGGGCTGTAACGAAGGGTCAATTTTCGCGATCATAGCACGCAGATGAGGAAGTGACATGGTGGTGCAGCCGGCTGTGGCATTGGCGCCAGCATTTCGCCAGATGTGAAAAAAGATCGAGCTTCCATGACCAGGTTTCGCCTTGGGTGGGGGATTGTGAGCAATGAAAAGCTTGAGTGCGTGAGCGGCATCATTTTGCTTCATCTGCTGTTGTTTTTCCCATGCGCTGGTAGGTTCGTGCTTGAGGATAAGATGTTGATTGTAGGACGGCGAGCTTGCGTCTTCGACCCATAAATCACGCGATGTGATTTGGCGGTAGGGCAACGAAGCATGGCGTTGAATTTTCGCATCGTAGCCCCAAGCACCGCCGATGCGGAAAAGTCCAGCGGGGGTTCGCATATCTCCCTCGCGTTTAGGTGTGGCGTTCTTTGGGGTGGAATGGAGGCCTATACCCCAAGCGAGACCATTTTTGCCGAGTCGGCCTTGCCATGGTTCGATACTCTTTTTCCAGGTATTACCTTCCTTTTGCAAGAGGGTAAGAGTGACATGGGAAGAATTCCAGTCTTTTGCCACGCCGATCACCAACTGTCGACATGCCTCGGGAGCCTCCATGGCTCGTAGAGGCAGCAGAAGAAACAAGAATCCAGCGAGAGCATAACGCATAGGTGAAGAATAGCACTTCTGGATGATTCGACAATCGTAGTTTTACGGTCGCATGCAATAGTGGGTAGAGCAGAAAAAACCGAGATAAATGGTAGTTTTGCTTTTCCCCAGGCTACATCGTGGATGTTTAGCGAATCATTCCTGCACCGAGTGTTTCGTTAGTGCCGGGATCGATCAAGATGAAACTACCCGTGTTGCGATTGGTTTTGTAGCTATCGAAGATAATAGGAGTAGCACTGCGTAGGCTGATGCGGCCAATCTCATTCATCTGTAGAGAGTTCACGCCTTCTACTTTGTGCAGAGTATTGATATCGACGAGATATTTCACTTCTTGAATGATGACTTTGGTCTCATGAGTGGTGTGACGAAGAATCAACTTGGCTTTAGGTGGCATCGGTTTTTGGGAGAACCAGCATACCATGGCATCAAGGTCTTGGCTTACGCTCGGCTGGTTGTTTTCTTTGACCAACATGTCTCCCCGGGAAATATCAATTTCGTCGGTAAGGGTGATGCAAACAGATTGGGGAGCAAAGGCTTCCGATCGTTCGCCTTCGGTGGAGTGAATGGCCTTGATGGTGCTTTGGAAACCGGATGGCAGCACTGTGACTTTATCGCCGGGTTTGAATACCCCGCCAGCAACGCGACCAGCGTAGCCACGAAAGTCATGCCATTCATCGCTCATAGGGCGCACGACCCATTGTACAGGGAAACGGGCATCGACATGGTTTTCTTCACCGCCAATATAGACGTGCTCCAAATGATACAGTAGGCAGGGGCCTTGGTACCAAGGCATGTTGGTGGATTTATCGACAACGTTATCGCCATTCAACGCCGAGATCGGAATGAAGGTGATGTCGATGATATTGCCGAGACGTGAAGCGAGCGATTGGTAATCAGCGACGATCTGGTTGTAGGTTTCCTCAGAGAAATCGACGAGATCCATTTTGTTGATGGCGACGACGAGGTGCTGAATGCGCAAGAGGTTTGCAATGAAGGAATGGCGCTTGGTTTGTTCGATCACGCCTTTGCGGGCATCGATGAGGATGATCGACAAATTCGAGGTCGATGCTCCCGTCACCATGTTGCGAGTGTACTGGATGTGGCCAGGGGTATCGGCAATGATGAACTTGCGTTTGGGCGTGGCAAAGTAGCGATAAGCGACATCAATGGTGATGCCTTGCTCGCGCTCAGCCTTGAGTCCATCGGTGAGGAGAGCTAAGTTGACGTAGTCATCGCCGCGTTTGCGAGAGGATTCTTCGACGGCTTCGAGCTGATCTTCGAAGATCGATTTTGAATCATAGAGAAGTCGTCCGATGAGAGTTGATTTTCCGTCATCGACGGAGCCGGCAGTGCTGAAACGAAGGAGGTCCATGGTAGAGAAAAGCTGAAATTTTGAAAAGCTGAAAAGCTGAAATGGTTGAGTTGAAAGGCAGGGAAGAGAAAAGCTGAAATTTTGAAAAGCTGAAAAGCTGAAATGGTTGAGGTGGAAGGCAGGGGAGATGAAGGCAGGGGAGATGAAGGCAGAGGTGTTGGGGAATTAGGATTTGAGATGATTACGGACTTTATGAACGATGGTGGTGAAGATGGAGATTAGCTCGTTGGCTTCTTGGTGGACGGATTGAAGTTCGGTGCTATCCAGTTGACAATCTTCTTTCAGATATTCAACCCATAACTGGCACTCGTCTGCCTCTTGGAGGAGTTGATCAAGTTTTGAACAAAATTCGCTATCGGAGCGGGCGCGGGATGCTTCTCTGGTATGCGCTGCCACTGAAGTGCCTGACCGGAGCATTTGACGACCCAAAATGCGGACTTCCTCGCGTGCCTTTGGCAGGGTGATGAAAATGCGAATGACCATCGAACCAAAATTTTTGCTGCGCTTCCTAAGCTCGGTTGTGATTCTCATGGGGAAAGGTGCAGGTTGGTGAGTTCAAAAATTTCAGCTTTTCTGCATTTCCGTTTTTCCGTTTTTCCGTTTTTCCGTTTTTCAAAAATATCCCTCTTTTTTCCGGTCTTCCATAGCGGTTTCGGAGCGCTTGTCGTCGGCGCGAGTGCCGCGTTCGGTTTGTCGGGCTGCAGCAACTTCTGCAATGACTTCATCGAGGTTAGAGGCATGGGATTCGACAGCACCTGTGCAGGTGGCATCGCCGATGGTGCGGAAGCGAACGATGCGACGCTCTGAGGTCTCGTGGGGCTGAGGCTTGAGGAAATCGGTCACGGCAAGAATTTGGCCGTTGCGTTCGAAAATCTCGCGCTCATGAGAAAAGTAGATGGAGGGGAGGGGGATGTTTTCGCGTTGAATGTACATCCAGATGTCCATTTCAGTAAAATTGGAAAGCGGGAAGACGCGGAAATGCTCTCCTGCATTCTTGCGGCCGTTGAACAAGTTCCACAGCTCAGGGCGTTGGTTTTTCGGATCCCATTGACCGAAGTCATCGCGATGGGAAAAGAAGCGTTCTTTGGCGCGCGCTTTTTCTTCGTCGCGACGTCCGCCACCGAGGCAGGCATCATATTTGTTGGCTTCGATGGTATCGAGCAAGGTGACGGTTTGCAATTTGTTGCGAGAGGCGTTGGGACCTTTTTCTTCGACGACACGCCCGCTGTCGATGGAGTCCTGCACCAGGCCGACGATCAGGCGTGCGCCAACGAGATCGACGAATTCATCGCGATACGTCATGGTCTCGACGAAGTTATGTCCGGTATCGATGTGGACGAGAGGGAAGGGCATTTTAGCGGGCCAAAAAGCCTTGCGAGCGAGCCATGCCATGACAATTGAGTCCTTGCCGCCCGAGAAGAGAAGCGCGGGATTTTCAAATTGTGCGGCGGTTTCACGAAGCACGAAAATCGCTTCTGATTCCAATTGGTCGAGGTGACTGAGTGAGTAATTCGGCATGGTGAATGATGGAGAAAATGTCTATGGTTGCTGATGCTTTTACCTTGGGCGCGCGACGAAGATGTCTTCTTTGCCAAACGAAGGCAAGAATAAAATAGTAAATTTATCAACTTAGTCAAGAATGTCCGATTTCACGAGAAATCGCGCGAAATGGAGGACCGAATATTCAGCAGCAGAAGATCCACGCATTCGCTGAGGTCAAGTTCCTCTGTATCGAGAACGAGTTGCGCTTGGGTTGGTTCTTCGAATCCACTATCCTTGCCGGTAAAATTGGCGATTTCGCCTTTGGCGGCTTTGGCATAAAGGCCTTTGACATCGCGTTCTTCACAAGCTGCGTAGCTGGCTTTGACGTGGACTTCAAAAAAATCATCGCCGAGAATACCGCGTGCGACATCGCGCATGGTGCCGCTCGGAGTGATGGCACTGACGAAAGTGATCACGCCTTGTGAGACGAAGAGTTTCGCGACTTCAGAAATGCGGCGGATGTTTTCGAGTCGGTCTTCTTGGGAGAAAGACAGGTTGGCATTGAGTCCACTACGGATGTTGTCGCCATCGAGAATCACGCAAAAGCGGCCTTGTTGATGCAGAATGCGCTCGGCGGCATTGGCGATGGTCGATTTTCCGGAGCCGGAGAGACCGCACAACCAGATGACTAGGCCTTTTTGACCAAGGAGATTTTCTTTATCCTGCCGTTGCAGAAAGCGATGAAACTCAGTGTGAATGTGTTCTTGCATATCTGCAAAATATTTCACCTGAGTGCTGATCTGTAAAGCATTTGTGATGCATGCACGAGGAAACGTGAGAACGCAAATTTCGATCTAACGTAAATCCTTTTGGCTTGCGGCGAAGAGATTCCAACACTCGATGAAGCCGCTGGCAAAGTCTTGGGGGCTGTGCTGGATCCATTGTTCCACGAGAGAAAGAGGAAACCACTGAACGGTATCGATTTCGGAGCACGGAAAACGTAGCGCTCCATCGTGACGACAGGCATATAAAACAATGAATTCCCATCCCGTAGCGGGAGAGGGCGGGAGTTTTCCGATTTCCACCAGAGATGCGCTGGTGATGCCTAGTTCTTCTTCCAATTCGCGAGCGGCACTTGTCGCGTAGGATTCTCCAGCATCGATGTGACCAGCCGAACTAGAATCCCATACGCCTGGGTGCTTGTCTTTGAAGCGTGAGCGCAATTGCAGTAAGACCTCGCGACGTTTGTTAAAAACGAAAATATGAACGGCGCGATGCAGCAAGTTCTGGGCATGGATTTCCGCGCGAGTGGCTTGTCCGGTGACCTCATCGTTGTCGTTGACAAGATCGAGAATCTCACTGCCTTTTTGGGGGATTTCCTTCAGCGGATGGGTGTCATAGAGTTGGGTGAGATGAATCCATTTTGCGAGATCCAATTCTTCTGCGCGCACAGTGAGCGGCACATCGAGTTGCTCTGTAACATGCTTCCAGTCTTGGCCGGCGGGCATTAACTTATGAAGTTGCTTACGACGTTGGCCAAAGCCGCGACGAAGAAGTTCATCAAACAGGCGACGGTCAAAGGCGGGTAAATCTTGGCGTGGGATCAGCAACGCTACGCTGGAATCGACCTGTGGTGCTGGATAGAAAACGTCCGGGGGAACTTGTTGCACGATCTCAACATGCCACGCGCTTTGCACGCGCAACGAGAGCATGCCGTAGTCGCTATTGCCAGGGCCTGCACCGAGTCGGTCAATGACTTCTTTTTGCAGCATGATCACAGCTCGGCAAAATGGGTGCGGCACCGAGAGGAAATTTTTCATGATCGCACCGCCACTCGAATACGGCAAGTTGCCGAGAAATTTCGCTGGCCGCTCGGCGAAGAACCGTCGAATATCGATGCGTGCCGCGTCTTCGTGAATGACTTCCACGTCGGCTCTACCAGCGTAGCGATCCTTCAACGCCGCAGCAAGTCGGGCATCGAACTCGATGAGGATCAATTTGCGCACACGACCCTCGACATGGCAGGTTAGCGAGCCAGCACCGGGGCCTACCTCTATGACGGTGTCGTCGGCTTGAAGGTCGAGGTGCGAAACAATCGTGAGCGCAGTTGTCGCATCGGTAAGGAAATTTTGCCCAAGCTGGCGGCTGGGCAGGACGCCGTGGAGATCGAGGTGCTTGCGGATATCGCCGTGATTCATGTGGCGCGATGCTGCAACCAAGCAGCATCGATTCCAAGAGCGAAATGCCCTATCGTGCCGATTCCTTTAACCCGAGATCCGAAGTAGAGCGCCAGAAAGTCGCTGCCATGCTTTGATGTGCAAGGTGTTTCATGGCCGCAGTGGGCTGCATCCAAAGATGCTGCCCCAAGGTTTGAAATGCCTTGTGCTGCAAATGATGGCAGCGAATGGCGGCGTTATATTTAGGATTTCGGGTTTAAGGTCGATAGCTGTGCGAGGTCGAATGCAATGCTTTTCACTTCTCGACATTGAGCGATGGCAAGCTCGCGGCGGCTACCGCTTGTCCGTGGCGCTTGGTTTTTTCGTCCGGGACTACGAGTTGAATTTTGCATTCGGGGAATTCTAGTTCGAGAACACGTTCCGCCTCGCGAATGATGATCTCACCGCCCTTACCTGAAGTAACGCGTCCGAGAATCAGTAGGTTTTCTAACGAGTATAGTTCTGCGTATTGCGCGATGGCATAACCAAAATAGACCCCGATGGTTTGGTAAATTTTCTCCGCACGAGGATCGCCGTTTTTCATGGCTTCTTGCACACCAACCAGTTGTTCGGGAAATGGCATGTTGCCAAAGTCAAAGCCTGCAATAGGGGCGAGACGAGCCACGGCTTGTTGGGAAAAATATAATGCCCCACAGCCTCGGTCACCCGACCATTCATCGAGCGGAGCATCGTCGCGATAATCGATTGGAGCGAAGGCGAGTTCATTGAGCCATGGTTTGATATGGCCGTTCGCATCCACATAGCCCGCTGCTTGCGAGGTGCCCATGGCAATGCCTAGCACGGCGTTTTTCTCCAATCCCATCGAGCCTGCAAGCGCTGTGACTTCGCCGTCATTGACGACTTCAAATGGCACGCCATTCCATTTTTCCTGTAAGGTGAAAAAGATTCGACGTGCATGATTTTCGAAATCAGCATCGCTAATTCCTCGAAATAGCGACGCAGCACGCACTTCACCGCCGATGATGACACCAGCAGAACTTCCGCCTATCGCATCGACTCGCGGCAAATGCGCGGCGGCACGTCGCAGCGAGTCATCGATTCCATCAAGGTGGTATTGCAGATCTTTTTGGTAATACGGATCCCAGACGACTTCTTCGGAAAATACCACTTCGCCATCGATCAGCGCGGCGCATTTGCGATCCGATCCGCCGAGATCAAAGCCGATGCGGCAGCCATTAAGGTTGCGCCCGAGATTCATAGAGTTTTCATTCTCTACAGGTAATGCCTCACGCTCGACAGCAATGATGGTGATGGGCTCGCCAAAAATTTTCTTACCAATGAAATCCCGGTCAAACTTACGTTGGCCGTCTTCGGCATAATGCATGGCAAGTTTCGCTACCACATCATCCGCGCCTGCGATCAAGATATGGCTGCCACCTTTTTGCCAAAGCAAAAACTTCACCATCCGCTCGACGTAACGAAATGTCGCTTCGTCTTCATCTCCTAGCAGAGTGAGTGGTGATGACCAGCGGAAACAGGTGCCGTCTTGGCGAAGTAGTGCTAACTCGAGAAATCGCCCACCGATGGCTTTGGCTCGATAGGCTCGATTCCACAAAGCTGCTGGCACAAAATTTGCGTCTAGCGCAGGCACACATTTCAAAGGCAAAGCGATCAATTGATTCATCCGCGCCAAGGCATACGTGAATCCTTTTCCCATGAAAAGAGACAATTCGCGCTTTTTTCAGTTCCTTTTCATATCACGCCTTGCCGCGCATGGAAAAACATGCAAAGTGTTTCACATGGCTAATACACAAAAATTACGCACTGTGAGCTCCATCACAGTTCAGAAATTTTTAGAAAATCACGGCGAAGCCCTTGGCTTGCAGTTGCTAAGCACCGAGCACGATCTCGGGCGTTTGATTCGCGAGCCAGCAGTGAATCGGCCAGGTCTCGCATTAGCGGGGTTTCTGTCGTATTTCGCGCGCAAACGCATTCAAATATTTGGCAACTCTGAGTTATCTTATCTGGAAAAACTGCCTCCCGTTCGCCAAAAAGTACGCTTTCGCAGGATTTGCAAAGAAGACATTCCGTGCATCGTGATTTCACGCAGCCGTACCTTGTCGGCTGACTTGTTTGCCATCGCGGCATCATTTCAAATACCCATTTTTGGCACGTCTCAAGTGACCATGAAGTTCCTTAATGCTGCCACGATCCGGCTAGAAAATGAATTCTCGCCCACGACCACTCTCCACGGTTGCATGGTGGACTTGCGAGGTGTCGGCGTTCTGATCATGGGCAAAAGTGGCTCGGGTAAGTCCGAGACTGCCATTGGTCTGCTGGAGCGTGGCGCTTCGCTGGTGGCCGATGACATGGTGCGAGTCAAATACGTAGGTGGAGAACTGATGGCTTTTTCGCCTGAATTATCTCGCGGATATGTGGAAATGCGCGGCATTGGTATTGTCAATGTAGCCAATCTTTATGGGCTAGCTTCCATCCGTCCCGAGAAACGTCTCGATCTCGTCGTCACCCTCAAGCCGCACTCAGATCTCAATGAGGTCGATCGTCTCGGCATACAAACCAATACCTACGATGTCATGGGGCAGCCAGTTCCGCATGTAGAAATTCCCGTCGCAGCAGGACGCGACAATGCTCGAATGATTACCATCGCCGCATTGAATCAACAATTGCGCTTGTTAGGATACAACATGGCCGATGAGTTCAACCAACGTTTGCTCAAGCACATGAGCGAAAAACAATCCTAATCAGGATATCTCGCAATCACGAAAAATTGCGCAAAAAAACCGAACCCCGCTTCGGCCTCGAGAGTCTCCCCCCAGACACTCTCGTATGCACCGAAACGGGGAACGGACGCGCAGCTTGATACGTTTTTTGGTCTGTTGCAATGCAAAAAATGATTTTTTTGTCATTTTTTTTCAATCCGAAGTGTTTGGCGTTGCCGGGAACATGCCGAAGTCCTTTTGCGGACGACCTACGAGATGATTTTTTGCCTGATTTGCGTTAGCTTGATCAGGATTCGACTCGAGATTAGGCACGATAGTCGATGACGATTTGATGAGTTTTTGACACGAAATGCCCAAAAACCATTCTCGCGAATGGCCATTCACTCGGGGATTTGAAATTCCTTTGGCGTTCTAGCTAACCACGAGGTTGAGCAAGCGGCCTTTCACGTAGATGACCTTGCGCATGGTTTTACCATCGGTGTGTTCTTTCACCTTCGTTGCTGCTAGCGCGAGAGGGAGTACTTCGTCTTCTGTGGCATCGGGGCTGACGCGAATGCGCTCACGCAATTTTCCATTCACTTGCACCACCAGTTCGATCTCGTTCTCTACGAGAGCTCCAGGGTCAAATGCAGGCCAAGATTTGTGATACAGCATTTCCGTTGATCCCGTGATCAGCCAATGCAATTCTTCACTAAGGTGCGGAGCAAAAGGATTGAGCACTTGCAAGAACTGCAACAACTCGACCACTGGCACTCGCTCGGCTTGAGTGAAGGCATTGGTGCAGATCATCATCTGTGATATGGCGGTATTGAAGGCGAGTTTCTCAATGTCCTCGCCTACTTTTCGAATGGTTTCATGCACGACTTTCCGTAAAGCAGAATCGCTACATGGTTCTTGGCTAAGCTTTGGTGAAATCACCCAGTCGCCTTCTTGATTCTCTACCATCACAATCCGCCATACCCGTGCCAAAAAGCGATGCACGCCCTCCACACCTTTCATCTGCCATGGCTTTACTTGCTCGAGCGGACCCATGAACATTTCATACAGGCGCAACGAGTCTGCTCCGTAATCGCGAACTACCACATCGGGGTTCACAACATTGCCAATCGACTTCGACATCTTTTGCCCGTCTTCGCCAAGGATCAGCCCTTGATTGACCAATTTCTGAAATGGCTCTCGCGTTGTGAGATGTCCCAAATCATACATCACCTTGTGCCAAAATCGCGCATACAGCAAATGAAGCACCGCGTGCTCAGTGCCGCCGACGTACAAATCAACCGCGCCGGATTGCCCATTGCCGCCCAGCCAATACTGCTCCGCCTCGCGCGAGAGAAATGCTTGCTCATTTTTCGGATCGCAATAGCGCAAGTAGTACCAGCACGAACCGGCCCACTGCGGCATGGTGTTCGTCTCGCGCTGCGCTGTCTCGCTGTAGGCAATCCAGTCGCTTGCCTTGACCAAGGGCCCGCGAGGGTCGCCTGTCGGTTTGAAATCTTCCATCTCAGGCTGCAACAACGGCAATTCCCGCTCTGGAATGCCAAAATGCTGTCCATTTTCCCAATAAATCGGAAACGGCTCGCCCCAGTAGCGTTGACGGGAAAACAACCAATCGCGCAGCTTGTATTGCACCTTGCGGGAGCCTTTTTGCTCGGCTTCCAACCATGCGATCATCGCTTGTTTTGCCTCGGCCGTGGGCATTCCATTGAGAAATCCCGAGTTGATCGCGACAGGGAGAATCGCAGGGAGAGCCGCCGTCTCGGCGGCTGCAGCATCGCAGCCCAAACCACCTTCTCCGCCCTCCTGACACGACCTATAAAGCACAAATCCCTCTCTCAAATTCCTAGGATTTTCCTCAATGTACCGTAAAACCCGCTCCCAATGTGTCTCATCCCGGATCATCCGATCAAAATAATCCCGCTGCCACAGCTCTCCATCTCTGCCCAAGTCCTTGTTCACCGCGTGAGCTGTGAAAGATTTCCATGAGTGTACAACATCCGCAAGATCATGCTCGGGATGTAAAGTAAATGCCAAATGCACATGGTTCGGCATGATGACAAAGACCTCTAACAGATATCTCTCACCGTGGAAATGTTTCAGTGCGTTTGAAACAATCTCGGCCACATTCGCTTCGCGCAGCAAGCAGGAGCCATGCGCCGCGTCTAACATCTGATCGATCTTGTCGGCGAACTCACGGAAGTAAAACTCCTCTTGCTGGTCCGACCATGGTTCTGGATTGCTCTGCAACCACGCATCGCGCTCTTTCTGCCATTTGGTGAGAGCTTCTGCGGGAATGGAATCGGCGAGACGAAAGGTGACAAAGTAGCGTTTTCCTGGCTGCTGCCAGTGCGGAAGGTTGTGGCGAGTTTTGCTGATTTCTTTCGATGATTCAAAATAGGGGGACGCTGTAGCCGTCGAGACAAGGTCACTCCCTGCTGTTTTCCCTGAAACAACTTGCACACTAGGCAGTCCCATTTTTTGCGCAAACTCGAAGTCGCGTTCGTCATGCGCAGGCACCGCCATGATCGCGCCAGTGCCGTAGCCCATCATCACGTAGTCCGCGATCCACACAGGAATAGCCTTACCATTCACGGGGTTGGTGGCGTAAGCTCCGGTGAAAACACCCGATTTTTCCTTGTTCATCTCCCCGCGCTCCATATCGGATTTGCTCGCGCACGCTTGCACGTAGGCATCCACGGCACTGCGCTGATCCATCGTCGTGATCGTGGCGACCAGAGGATGCTCCGGCGCTAATACCATATACGTGGCTCCAAACAAGGTATCGGGACGCGTGGTGAACACCGTGACGACGGTCTTGCCGATGGTGAAATCCACACACGCACCTTCGCTCTTGCCGATCCAGTTTTTCTGCAACAGCTTGATGCCCTCTGGCCAGTCCAAGTCATCCAACTCATGCAACAAACGTTCCGCATACGCCGTGATCCGCAGCATCCATTGCCGCAAGGGACGTCGCTCTACGGTATGACCTTTGCTCTTCCACTCCTCCACCTCTTCATTCGCTAACACTGTGCCAAGGTCAGGCGACCAATTCACCGGCGCTTCGTGTACGAAGGCCAAACGCACCGCATCGACCTGCTCGCGAGTCCATCCTTGCGCTTCCAGTTCACTCACCGGGCGAGCTTGGCCTTTGGCTTCATCGTAATACGAATGATAAAGCTGCAAGAAAATCCATTGCGTCCAGCGCACATACGACGGATCTGTGGTATCTACCTCGCGCTCCCAGTCGTAGGAAAAACCTAAACTCTGCAATTGCTTGCGGAAATTTTTCACATTCGCCTCGGTGGTGACGCGGGGATGTTGCCCCGTTTTGATGGCATATTGCTCCGCAGGCAGGCCAAAGGCATCCCAGCCCATCGGATGCAGCACATTGAAGCCTCGCATCCGCTTGTAGCGTGCGATGATGTCCGTGGCGGTATAGCCCTCGGGATGTCCGACGTGAAGCCCCGCACCGGAAGGGTAGGGGAACATGTCCAGCACGTAGTATTTCGGCTTGTCCGCACGGAAATCGGCATCCCCAGGGCCGGGAGTGCGGAAGGTGTTCTCAGCAGCCCAGCGGTCTTGCCAGCGGGGTTCTATGGTATCAAAGGGAAATGGCTTACGGCGGTCGGACATACAATCGAAGATGGATTCGGGCGCGGAGATTGGCGGATCTCGCCACATTTGCAAAGGGATTTCTTCTGCCCTTACCACCTTCCTAGCGTTTTGGCGTCTAAGGACGAATCTCGATTTGCGTTCCCACGGGAATGAGGTCAAAGAGAACTTTCATATCGGCTTGATTCAGTGCCATGCAGCCACGCGTCCAGTCTGCGGAGCATCCTCCCGCATGAATGTAAATCTCGCCTCCCAATTTCGTTTTCCATGGCGGTATCGCATTCCGCTTGCTTGCCGCAACGATGCGCCGATGCTCGACTTGGGAGATCAGCCCTTGGCGTAGTCCGCGATCTGCATCCTCTGCGTTGGGGTAATTGATTCCTAACGAGCGATAGAATTGGCTATGTGCATTTTTCACACAAATGGAGAAGTTTCCCTCGGGAGTCTTGCCGTCACCTTTTCGCTCTTTGTCCCCGATCGGCGATTTCCCCAGTGCGATGCGGAATTTGTGCAACGTTTGATACCTTTGCATCACCTTCATTTCTCGATTTGACTTATCGACAACGATCCGAATGTCATTCGTTACACAAGATGACGCGGTGAAAATGAGAACAAAAAGAGAAAAGAAATAGTTCATGTTCGACGAAGAACATGAACAATATGTACCAAATCAAAAAGATCAAGCATCGCCATTCTTCATTTCAGATGGAAACAGCGATTCGCCTCAGTCGCCCCGGCTGCGACGTTTTCCGCCGATGGATGGAGAGATTCGGTTTCTTGATCAAGGAAAGCGCGTCGTGAGATCTGAATAGGGTTCTTGGCTGGGTCTCGGGCATTCGCAAACTCGTAACCCTCTCCTTTGTAAGTCTTCCCGAATACCAACCCTTCCTTCTCAGCCTCGGACTTAAAATTCTCGATATCCTCTACGTCGAAAACGAGCTTGATGCAGGATTGGCCTACACGATGCCCTTTGCTAGCTTTATGCAACAACAGTGAAAAACTACCGCATGAAGAAGTGACTACCAGCAAATCATTTTGCTTTTGAGGCAGAGTGAGGAACCCAAAATGGGTGCAATAGAAAGCGGCCACCTTTTGGATGTCCTTCACATAGAGCATGACTCTGGTGATCGGAGGGGTAATCTTCATTTGCTACCGAACGATGAGCACATCCACCACTAGAAGCGGGGGCGGAAGTGGATCGCGGGGTTAATGTTGAAACTACGGAAGATCATGGAAACAGGGCGGATGGTAGTAGTTTATGTCGCGTCTTGTTCGGCTTTAAGAATTCGTAATTTTCCACTTACTGAACGCTGCAATTTGCGCTTGTAGTTCCATTTCAGAACGGGAGCTATCCTCTCGAATAAATCGGCTGAAGAGCACCGCTTCCAACTCTTCACTTTGCAGTCGCCTTGCTACATCAGTAGGAGTCGTTGCCGCTCTTTGAATACGAACAACCTCTGATAAATGTCTCTCGATCCTTACAAGAAAAGCAACGGCGCAGATAAGAAGTATGAGAATGATGATCTCCATAGTAGTAATTGGCGGTGGAATTTATAGATGATTCATTCTTGCACAACGAATAGGCCATCCACGGCGGGGAGTAAAGCTCCGAATTCAAACTAGAGCGTTATCCGCCGTTGGATGTGCCTTTATTGTTCGCCTTCTTGTGGAGGTTCCGAGAGATGATCTCTAACCTTACTTCTAATTCTGATTGGTATTCGAATCCCATTCTCGTCAGGCCGCGTCCCAGGAAGAACATCAAATCGCTCAGGAATTGGAAGCGGATCTACTCGATTAAATCTGTAACCGTTCATGATAAGGTGGGTATCGGCTACCAGGATTGGCACATACTCAGCGGACTTGAACATGGGGCGGGTTGCCTTGCTCAAAGGGTAACGCAATATTCCCTCTTCGTGGCACCAATACTGAAACCACGAGATCATAAGTCCCATTTCTGTCTGCTGCTCGTATACGCAGGTGCTGTCATCTACAACGTGCCATATGCACTCTGGAGGGCTGGACGGAATGCCAGCCCCTTTGGGGAGGCCAACCCATGTTCCAATCATTGATGGTGCAGAGGTCATTGAATTATAGGCGAACGATGAGCACATCCACCACTAGAAGCGGGGGCGGAAGTGGATCGCGGGGTTAGTGTTGTAGTTACGGGAAATCATGGAAACAGGGCGGCTGATAGGGGTTGCTGTGTCTCGTCTTGTTCGCTTTCTTAATTATTTTGTTACGCGGCGGAAAAGAATGACATTGTCGCTGAGAGAAACGACTTCCCAGCCCGCTGCTGCCTTTTGATTGATGTAATAGTCCAGCAAAGCTACCTGAGGATCAACTATCGCAGAGCTGAGTTCTGCTAGCGCCGAGAACAGATCGCCTCCATCCTTCTTAGGTTTGGGTTCATCCTTCTTCTCGCCGAATAACTTTTCGAATTGCGCCGGTCGATGCATCTTCAGCCAGTCTTTGAACGGTTCTTCATGTTCTTTCTTTGAAAGCTCTTGAATCACTCCAGATGTCGATTCCGCGAGATAAGGAGTCTCTTTGGCTCTGAGAGTGAATGAAGTAAAGTGTAGCACTAAAATCAGTTGTAGTAGTTGTTTCATAGTTTTTGTATTCTTAGCGAACGATAGAGTGGATGCACCGGCGGTGGCGAGACCGAATTCAAAGAAGGACGTTTTCGCCGGTTGCATCTCACGGCTTGTTCGCTTCGGGTTTTTCTGCGGCTTGGTTCAGCTGCTTGAGCATGCCCGCAACAACGGGACGCGTGTCCCAAATGCGGTCATTGTAAACCATGATACCACCATCCTGACTTCCTTCGACAAGAAAGCTCACCATCGTCGATCCAAAATCCGGAACCATGGGCTGAAGCGCCTTTGCAATCTCCATGGCGCGTTCATCTTCTCCCTTGATCTGAACCTGGACTCCCGATCCAGCATGCACAAATCTCACCATATCGGGTTGCACTCCGAATTCTCCAAGCTTCTTGAAGATCGCCCCAGCGCGGTCGGTCACAAGGTACTGTATTGCTTGGTTGCGGCTGTCGAGTTCTGTTGTCTGGGTGTAACTCCCTCGCCCTACCCAGCCGATCAATAAGCATGCAATTGCGACAAGAAGTGTTATAATTGTTTGGGTTTTCATATTTCTAGCGAACGATGAGCACATCCACCACTAGAAGCGGGGGCGGAGGTGGATCACGGGGTTGGGTTGTAGTTACGGGAAATCATGGAAACAGCGCGGCTTCTAGTGGTTGGATGATGCGTCTTGTTCTAGCTTTCTTGTGTAGCGGATTGAGTATCGGGTAAAGAAGTAGATAGCGGCGGCAATCGAAAGGAAACTCACAATCAGAACCATTGTGGAGAATATTTGAAGAAGCTGCTCAGGAATTACGAATCCTAGCATGCCAGCGAGAATCAAAGGGAATCCAATCATCGCAAATATCATTCCTCCGACCTCATTCAGGTGCAACCATGATTCATCCGATTTGAATGTGTTCTTCGTCCGCATGCCATAAAACTTGTTCATGGGAATCATTCCATAGACAATCGGAAGACATGCAAAAAAGATGAGTAGTCCCGAGAGGAGGAATGTGATGCTTAGTGTATTCATATTTTTTGGTAGAACGATTTAGGCCACCCACATCATGGACGGGAGGCAGTGACCAACGGAGAAGTAAAACAAACTGCCGCCCTTGTCGATTCCAAACAGCAGCGTCCATGATGTTGGGTGTGCCGCCTTGTTCGGCTTTTTGGTTTCGTTACGAAGCCCAGCCATTGCTTGAGTCGAAATGGTCGTTGCTTGAGTCGAAGTGCTCGTTACTTGAGTCGAAGTGCTCGTTGCTTGAGTCGAAGTGCTCGTTGCTTGAGTCGAAGTGCCCCTTGCTTTGGTCGAAGTGCCAGCTGCGATGCCCGAGGGGCGATTTCGCTGTTGTGCGCCGTCCGCTGCTTGCTCTTGCCGA
>JAIYDP010000481.1 GCA_027487435.1 Verrucomicrobiaceae bacterium
CTTTTAAGTGGCAAGCTGGCGACGTCCTGCTCGTTGACAACACATCAGCCATGCACGCGCGCCACACATTCGTGCCCCCTCGCACGATCTTGGCGTCAATTGCGCGCGGCATCAAACCTCTTCCACGCAACCCCGGCATCATCCCTTCGCTTCCAGTCGGCAAGAATGCTTCAATACCCGCCATTGGGTTCGGCTGTTGGAAAGTCCCCAAAGACGATGCGGCCGCAATGGTCGTTGAGGCCCTTCGCGCGGGGTATCGCCACCTCGACTGTGCGTGCGACTACGGGAACGAAGTTGAGGTCGGCGAAGGAATCCGCGCGGCCATTGCGGAGGGACTTGTGACGCGCGAAGAGATTTTTGTCACGTCGAAGTTGTGGAACACGTTTCACCGCAAGGAGCACGTGCGCGCCGCATGCGACAAGTCTCTCAAGGACCTCGGGTTGGCGTATTTGGACCTTTATCTCATCCACTTCCCTATCGCACTCAAATATGTGCCTTTTGATGTCCGTTATCCCCCCGAATGGTTTCATGACCCCGCCGCACCGGAGCCAAAGATGGAGTACGACGCCGTGCCGCTTGCGGAGACGTGGCGGGCGATGGAGGAACTTGTCGAAGCCGGGCTTGTCAAAAGCATCGGAGTGTCAAATTACAACATCCAATTGCTGCGGGACTTATTGTCGTACGCCAAAGTCCCTCCCTCCGTGCTGCAGGTTGAGCTCCACCCGTACCTGACGCAGCCTCACTTGCTGCGGTTTTGTCAGCTGAACGACATCACCGTCGTCGGGTTCTCCCCCCTCGGCGCAGGGTCGTACGTTGAGCTGGGGGGGGCCACGATGTCGGACTCTGTGCTGAATTCCGCCGTTGTGGCTGAAATTGCCAAGCGCTATGAGCGGAGCCCCGCTCAAGTAGTGCTTCGCTGGGGGGTGCAGCGAGGGGTGTCGGTCATTCCGAAGACGAGCCGGGTGGAGCGTTTGGGAGAGAATCTGAGGATTTTCGACTTTATTTTGACAGAGGGTGAGATGAGAGCCATTGGCTCGCTTAACAAGAACCGGAGGTTCAATGACCCAGGGGTCTTCTGTGAGCTTGCTTTCAAGACTTTCTTTCCGATCTATGAATAGATTTCTGATGTTAAAGTAAACGCTCGTTAGCACCGCAAGGATGCTACATTGAACCTAAGACTCGACCTGCACGCTCGCGCAGAGCTTGAGCTTCAAGAAGAACAGCCGTCGCCGCCATCGTTGTTATAGACGGGCTGGACCGAGTTGGACTCGGGATCACTGCATACGCCACGAGAGACTCAAGTTGATCTGTTTGGGTTTCAACTGTGCACGAAGCGACAACAGTGGGATTCAAAACTTTACCCTCCACTCTCGCTCTGGTGGTCGGTCGGAAACATTCACCTCCAGTGCCCTCTGAACCTTTCCGCAGCACGGACACTATCCTGGCTAAATTTTCTTTGTCTTGAAGTGTAGCGCGCTGCTGATGCGTGCGGATGTCTCCTGCAGGCGCACCATGCTCTTCGGAGCATCGCCTCAGAGCATTGACAACCTCGAAAGGAACGACAAACATTTAAAATTAAATTTAAAAAAGTCGAATGTTCTCAACAAAAAGATGAGTCTGCCCTCTAAACTTGTGCCCACTTCTGTTGCCTTCGTTCTTACTCCTAGGGATTATGTCTCGTTACCGGCGGCAGCGGCTTTCTTGGACGCCATCTGGTTGAGGACCTTCTTGCAAAAGGGGTCAAAGTCGTACGGCTTCATGGGGTGGACTCGACCTTACGACACAGCGTGTGTTTGACGTTGGCAACAACAGCTTTGACTCAACCGTTGAGTATATGAAAGGAGACCTTCGAGTCGCTGCTGATGTGCGAAAAGCCGTGAGCGGAGTTGGAACAGTGTTCCACGTTGCCAGCCCAAGGTTACATCCGCCTCTCTACCTCTCATTCTTTCAGCCCACTATCGAACAACAAGGAGCTCTTCGAAGCTGTCAATATTGAGGGAACCAATACACTGATCACGGCCTGCCGAGCTGAAGGGATCACCCGCATCGTGTACACCTCTTCAGCGTCGGTTGTGTACGAGGGCAAGTGATGGCTTCCTGATGGCACGACCTGACCCAAAGGTCTATCGAGAATGGCAAGGAAGACCTCCCGTACGCATCAGCGCATATCGACTATTACACCGTTACCAAAATCGCGGCCGAGAAGGCCATTCTTGAAGCGGCCGACGCCAAGCTGCGGACGATTGCCCTGCGGCCGCATGGCCTCTTTGGGCCTCGCGGTTTTTATTATTGTTATTATTTATTTATTGACTCGCAAGACCCCCTACTTGTGCCAGAGTTGATCAAAAACGCTCAAAGTGGGAAGCTTAAGTACATCATCGGGGACGGTCAGAACATTGTTGATTGGACGTACATCAAAAACGTCTCCGACTCCCACATCATCGCCGCTGAGGCCCTGGCGGATGGAAAACCCGTCTCTGGCAAGGTCGATTTGAGTCACTCTCAGTGCTCACCGCAGACAGGCGTACTTCATAACAAACGACCAACCGATGAGATTTTGGAGTTTCGTGACGGAGGTGCTGACGAAGCTCGACTACCCCGCCCCGTCCATCAAGATTCCTTTTTTGCTCGTCTATTACATCGCCGTCCTAATGGGACTGATTGCAACTCTAATCAGCCCCATTGTCAAATGGAGGCCTCGCATCACCAAGTTCAGCGTGGCGCTGATTGGAACACATCACTATTACAGCTGCGAGAGGGCGAAGAGGGAGTTGGGGTACAGGCCGAGAGTGAGCATGGACGAGGGGCTGAAGGAGACCCTCAAGTACTTTGAGCAATCGCGTAACAAAAAGTAGGCAAATGCGTTTAGTTGGAAGTAAACAAACTGCGTCACACACTGAAATGTACCATGGGTTATGTTATTCCGAAACAATTACAGAAGAAGCCGCTTAACTAACGGGTGCGACGCGGCGCAAGGCGCGACAGTCGGGGGTGGGCAAGCCGTAGTACGCGAGGACGGCGTCGTTGAGGAGGCCGTAGTCAAAAGTGAGCTCCTCCCCTGCGTTGTACTCTTTCGCAGCAGAAATGAAGCCGCGATTGGAGGCCTTCTGTGCGCTCTCCCTTCGGTGCGCGGGGATGTCGGAGAAAGGCACGAGCATCTTGTCGCCAGAGCCGTCGGAACCGGAGCCCCAAGCGCACGTGACGAGAATGTTAAAAGACCACAGAATGTCGTCGGGAGTAAAATTGAGATGCTCACCAACAGCGGGGCGCACGACTTGCTCGTACTGCTCTGAAAAGCGCTTGAAGGTCTTGCGCATTGCGAGTCCGAGGTTGTGAGTATTCTCGCAACCAGGGCGACGGAGCAGCGCACCCATCTCAGCGTCCGAGAGATGCATGATGTTGTCAATCTTTTCTGGGAGAATCTTCATGTAGGGAGTCCAGAACGAGTCGGGATTCTTGCGCTCATGGAGGACGTACAACATCAAGCGAAGATCGGGGAAGACGCCAAGGTCCTTCAACTGCTGGAAAACTTTGCCATTCTTGCCACTGATAGCAGCTTTCTCATCAAGACGCAGCGTTCTTGGGAACGATACAATCGTTTCACCACGGCGCATGCGTTCCTTGAAAAAAACACCTTGGCGATTCAACTTAACCTATTTCAAGTAAGCCAATGGGGGTTGGATAGCAATAACCTTGAAAATAAGCTTGCTGCTGATGATCCCACCGTTCTCTCTGAACCATCTCACGAAGTTTTCCCAGTCTGCAGTACGATCCACGTTCTTGGAGCCAGCGGCTTGTGCCTCCGCAGGGGCTTCAGCAGGCTTCGCAACAGAAGCATCTTGAGCTGCAGCCTTGTTCTTCCCAAGGTTGACAAAGTACTGCGCAGACGCCACAGAGAGACACAAAAGAGTCACCGCGACCACCGACGTTCGCATGGTCCCAACAGTCACGACTTTGAGGTAGAGATTTTTCCAGAACAGAGGGGGTGCAGAGGTAAAAATCAAAATGCGTTTGGATGAGGTGAAACGTGTACTGCACTCGGCATGGTCCACGTTCTACGATCTTCGTTGGAGAAATGCTTGAATGCGAAGGACGCTCAGCTTAAATGGTGACGACCAAGCGCACACCAGCTCCGGGCCGGAAATGGAAGCAGTGGAGTCGGTGTCCTTAGGGCTACCCCAACCAAAGGAGGGACAATATCACCAGTAGGATAGCAGCCCAGGGTCCACCGCATGACGGACTGTCGCTCATTAGGATAAGGATGACTAGGACGTCAGCCGGACGCGACGAAGGGACGAACGAGCGCACGTCCCGTTATTTCCACCGCACAGCTCGCATGCATCAAATGCCTTCCCACTCGCAGGAACTCCGTCGCACCCCAAACATTTGCTGTTGTCCCCTCCGCACACACCGCAGAGATCAAACTGGGGGGTCAGAGGAAGAAGTCACAAAAAAACTCGAGAGGGACCATTGGGCACGCCGAGGCAATCTGCGCAGCGCCTGTTGTCACCTCCGCAGAGCCCGCATCGATCGAACACTACTGCATTAGGACAAATAGCAAGGGTCTGCCTCTGCCGCTATTGGGCACGCCGTCGCAGCCACTGGGCGGTTAGAAATAGGCTGAAATGTGTTCAACCTGCACGTCCCATTGTTTCCTCCACACACGCCGCATGCATCAGACCTCAAAGAGCCACGCGGAACTCCCGCGCAGTCCTTACACGTCGAGTTGTCGCCAAAGCAAATGCCGCACATGTCGAGGCTTGCAGATGGGCATCGACCTTAAGCGTCAGGTCAGCCGGCCTTGATAAGGAAAGACCCAAAACAGCGAGACTGTGACGGAAACCGAGTGCTAGGACGGACACGTTGCGACCCACGAGATTGTCGGTCAACCCTATTGTGTCCGATCGCTCTGTGATGTTCCAATTGACCGATAATTGTCCATCTTCGTTTGAGCCCCACATGAAGACCGAGGAGCCGTCGCATCGGCCACGAAAACGAAGAGCATTCAATTCGCAAACGCGCCTCGAGAGCGTCGACGACACGACGGCGCTGTGGTAGTTGCCGGCGTACACTCCAACCAAGTTGAGGGTGAGGTTCGCCAACGGGCCCACACGAGTTGGGCGGAAAAGGACCTTGGACATCATTCGGTTGCAAAGGATGCTGATAACGGTGAACGATATGTTGGCTGCAAGCTGTCCAAAGAAGTTGTTTCCCCATCCGTACAGCGACGCGTTGACAGCGCCAGTGAGGGACTCATTTAGAGCTGGAGCAGCTGTGAAGTGACGCGACGTGAGCTGCACATTGCGATGCGGCACCCAGCTCGCGTTTGAGACATCAACTTGAAAACGTCAACGATGAAGGTAAAAATATTGGACCAATCAACGCGAGGCAGTGATACGACCCTGCGACAATGTCAATGGCTTTGAGGTTAGGCGACGGAAGCTCCGCAAGCTCCTCAAGGTCCGCTCTGTCGGGGTTTCGATAGAGTCCGACGCGGACAGGCTGGCTGATGATGCCGAGGCGCTGCCGTGTGCCTTGTGCTAGTTGGGCATAGCGATTATCGCCCCACGCAAACACCTCTCCAGCGGCTATGAAATAAGGAATGTCCACACTTAAAATTGGGTACCAGAGAGCGCGAGATTATGATACTGCCCTGCGGAGACTTTGACAATGTTTGACAACTGCACGGAAGGGTCGACTCCGACCAGCGTTGGGGTGAGAAAACGAAATGACGCCTGATTCGTCGCTGGCCTGCCGACCTGATTGGCGCGGTTGGAGCCGCAGCCATAGACCTCCCCTTTTGCTAGGGCTGTGAGAAATCCGAATGGCAAGCGCAGGACAGGAAAGGAGAATCGTGTGCTCGTGGCCCATGGAGACCTGAGCCCAGCTTGAGTTATCGGGCGGAGGAGGGAGAGGGCGAGGGGTGATGATGTTTTGGAGCAGCCCAAGACAAAGCTGCGAGTCGTAGTTGAGGCCCCAGGCGTAGACCGTGCCGGACGCTGAACCATCAGGACCTTGGCTGTCGCACACTACCTGTCCTGACAGCGCTAGCGAATAGACCGCACGCAGCTTCGATGGCAGGCTCAGGTACGGGGACTTTGACGGCGATGTTTTTTTGCGTCCAGTCATTGGGATGGTCAGGCAGGTTGTATGTGGGCACATTGGAGTCCGTCCCGAGCTGTCCGAACCCATTCCAACCCCAAGCGTAGACGGAGCCATCTTCTACACGAGTAAGGAAGAGGGTAATGAGAAGGGCACCAAGGACTGCGACGCTGTGGTACGCACCAGCAGCAACGTGCTTCACAGGCAGGGGTAAAATGACCTTGTTCGGTTGGTAGATTCGGTATCTCGAGGTATCACAATCTTCGCCAGGCAAGCTTCTGCAGCCTGGTACTTCGTTTGGGTATCTCGTGTCACCTCCGTAAAGGCCGTCACCGAGGCCCAGCTGCCCCCTCATGTTGTGACCCCAAGAATACACGAATCCCTCAGCTAGCAAGTTAGTGCGGGTTTGCAAAGGCGACTATTGTCTGCATTGGAACCACCGAGCAGAATGAAGATTAACAGCATCCGAAACATGTCGTTTCCGATATCCTGAATTAACAAACAAAGAGTGGAAAATAGCTTTTAAGAGAAATAAATGGATTGTTACCCAACTGGTGTAGACACGTTCGTCATAATCAAATACCATTGTAATTCTAAAGAGGTCTTCAGCTTCCATACATTCTCTCCTTTGCCTCGCCAGTATCGTGCCCTGTCTCCTCCTTCAACCGTTTGGATTATCTTTGAAGCAGCAGCTGCTTCGACTCTTCATCCCTTCTTTCTCGCAAGACTCTTCTCAGCCCCGCGTCAGATACATACCCTTGGTCTCTGCAAGAGGATTCACTGCCCCGCCTCCTTGTGCCAGGGGCGCCTCTCAGGCGGCGACAAGTCTTTGAAATTAGATTTTCGTTCCAAAAAAGACATCCCCTCAGCAACATGTGCGGCCGTACGACAATGCTTGCCGCTGCTATTGCCCCCGATGGCAGTTGGTAGGTAGAACGTACAGTTGCACAGTTGGATGAGGGAGCACTCAGCGAACGTTTTGGGAAATGACCACATCCTGAGGTCCGCCAAAATCAGCCGTTTCAAGTCCGCTTGAGAGGCATACTCGCAATGCCCAACATGCACCCAAGGTGTTTTCCCACCCATCAGTGACACAGCTTCCAACGATTCTGGAGAATCGTTTCTTCAAAATTTTGATTGTTGAAGGAGATGATATTTTGCATCGGACTTATCCAGCGCGATTCAGCTTCTATTTTACACTTACTTTGCTACAGCAGGCCCATTCGACTTGAGAAACGTGGACTGCCATCGGATGCGCATGACAGCCTGCAGTTCACGCTCAGAAAGGGTTGGATACTTTTGCTGCAGAAGTCATGTCAAATACGGAGCGCATTATGCCTTAAACTCATCCCGGTGCGCTAAAACAAACTTGCCGAACACGTCGCTGCTGCGAGACACTCGAAGCTTCCTGACGCGTCAGCGGGACGACTGCAGGGGTGACTTCTCCAGAACTGCTCTGCCGTTTCCGTCTCCTTTTTCTGCTTGATTGAGCGAGAGGAATTCAAAACAAACCAGCGTCAGAGAGTCCTGATGACGACCTGCTGGCTCAGAAGTTGTCAAACGAAAAGATGTGACCCGCTCGTGAGGTCGCTGAATCCACCGCGCCGTCGCTCAATTCGACGGCGCTTGTATGGAAAGCCTTCGCTAGAAGATAAGAGAGTCAAGATAGTACTGAGGACCTATCACTCGACGATGACAGGCTCTCGAACGCAGCCTTGAATGCAAGCCACTCCTCTTGGGATGCCTTTTGTCTTTTCAGCACTCGGCTGAAACAATTGAGATCGTAGAGAATTTGATGACCACCTCTCAAGAACGCCACATTTTTGAGCAAGGACATGATTTTCTGCGACTACTTGCTGCAGACTCAGCTGGAGTTGTCGGAATGCAGAAAGAGCTGCAGCCTTCAGCGCGAGAATGGATTCCTCAGCAGAGTTAGCGGCACAAAGAAGATTTCACTTTCGTTACGCCGCCATAGTCAGCTGGGTTGAAGTTCTCCAAGGCACCCAAGCCTGCCATAACAACTAAACAAGTGTTTTGTACATGTCAAAGCTGAATCTGTGTTGGTTTTGCACTGGTGCAAACAACCTTGGTCAGCTTCACCTTGGCCATTGCAATGTGCACTACGTTAGTCTGCAATGGTGACCTAATAGGATGTCCATCAGCCTGTGAGAAATTCATCACTCCATGAGGAGAGAGTCTGCTGCGGAGGGTACTTTGCCATATTTTGGAGCTCGTCCAATGTAACCATGACCACTTGCCCAGTGCCCCGGCCAGCAGAATTTGCTATCGAGCCCGCTCGGTTAACGTTTCCTCACGCTGTGACCAGTGCTGCTTGCGGATGGGATCACATCGTCTTCATTCTTCGTGCACCTTGTCCTATTGTACTCTGATGCGCTGAGAAAATGGGTCATGCTTCAGTCTTGGTTCCAATCAATGTGGCCAGCTTGGTGTTGGCGATAAGGTCGATCGTGTTGTGCCAACCCCAGTCAATGCGATATTTTCAACTGCTTCTGCGTCATGCGGTTCTAGGCACACCTTGTTTTTGACAAGTTGATGTTTTATTCTATCCATTGACCATGCAGGTGTTGGTAATGTTTATTTTGCTGGTGACGGGCGACGAGGAGTGTCGGGCAGCGACTTGACATCCTCGTTGTCGCCCTCTCAGATCCCAGCTCTTGAACGAGTCTCTGATGTGACATCACAGCTCATGACCATTCTCACATATACAGGTCCGATCCGGCCACGTGCACAACGCCGTTATATGTTTGTCGACCATTCGAAAGCTAACGTTCTAGCGGGCCAGCGTCTCTTCGCTTGGGGCCGCGCTGGGCCCCGATTGGGGCTTTCGAATCGGCTGGACGATGTATCGCGTCCGACGGATTGCGTAAGGGTGAAGGGGTCCGCTGGGTGACGTTCGCTAAGGAAATTGACGGTGTCGTTGATGCCGCGTGCGGCTGGACTTCGACTGCTGCACTTTTGAGTTAACTTTATGCGTGGTTTCTCAGAGGCACTAGATGATGGCAGCGTGTTGACGTGCGGGGATGATCGGTACGGTCAACGTGGCGGCGACTCGAGCGGAGCCGTCTGGACGAAGCTGCACCTTCGCGGCGTTCGGAAAATTGATGCTGGGTGGCAATTCCGAATGGTCGCTGACTCTATCAGGTCCGAGCACTTTGCGGCTGCGACTGGTTTGAATTGGTACGTGGCGCTCACTCCGAAGACGACGGGCTCGCGTACACGTGGGGTTGGGGTGAGCATGGGCAGCTGGGATTGGGGGATACATCAAACATCAAGCAGCCGACGCTTGTGGCCGTTCAAGGTCGAGTGGTTGACGTCATATGCGGTGCTGGATTCACATTGATGCACGCCTCAAGCGATTGACGTCCTTGTGGAGGCGAGCACACCTCCAAGCAGCATCCGAACTCCGCGCAGGCAATCCCTTCCCAACCTCCCCTGCGCGCGATGCCACGCTGAAGCGGGTATGCAGGATGAAATTGAGTAGGCGGAATGAAGGACCTGTGACACAACCCAAGCGATGGGGGAGACTGAGGAGCAGCCAAGTAAAAGCCAAACCTCCGAGCACGAGAAGAATTACTTTGTTTGAGATTTGAGAGAGTTGAAATGGGTGTGGAGCGCATCGCAGCGACAAATGAGCATCAACTGTGCGCACTCTGCAAGTGCGACGGAGGTAGACAAACCTACTGCACTCAGCCCAAACTAAGCTCGCGTAAACGAAGAGTGAGGTGAAGCGGGAGAGGTTCAAAAATCGAGGACCAAAAAGCGGTTCGAGTTGAAGCAAGCTGCAGTTTTGCGGAGTGTGTGCTGCAGCCTTCATGTCGCCAAGACTTTGGGGGCGGTGTGAATTTTCAGCGGCCCTCTCTGCTGGAGGCGAGACGTCAGTCCGCATGCCGCCCTCAACAAATCGCGTTGCAGCGGACTCAGAGCGCGGTTTGCTCTGAGCTCATCGTATCCGGAATATAGCTGTTGCAATGGTGATGTCGCATCATACTAGAGCAAAATGTTGCCCTGTTTCCCACACACAAGGATAACACTTTTACAAATCGCTGCTGTAATTTTACAGTGTGGGAGCCCCAAAGGACCCAAACTTGCAGGAAGTGGACACAAGGATGGAGGTGAGTTCAGCAGTACTGGTGAGTTGAGTTTCAAAGGTACATGCTCCGCCTTTTGAGCAGGTCGTCGAAGCGGTTGTGCCTCGCGTAGCGTACAATGCGAGATAAATCAGTGGGCGTGGTGCAGGAAGTTGCCGCTCTCCAGCCCGATGCGCTCAAGGCGCAGGTAGCGCTGGACCTTGGGCGCATTGAGCTGGAGCAAGAGTGTACCAAGATCAGTCGACTTGCCGGTGAGCTGGCGCAAGAGTGTACCAAGAGCGGTCGACTCGCCGGTGAGCTGGAGCGTGTGCGGGTGAAGTGGGAAGAGAAGAGTGCTGCGTTTGCGGAGCTGGAGAGGAAGATGAAGAAGCAATTTGAGTTGGAGCGAGCTGCGGTGTTGCAGTGCTTGCGCTCGCAGCCGCCGTCGGATCAAGACTTTGCGAAGGCGTTGTGGTGTTTGGGTGACGAGCTCTTTCTGCCAGAGGGTGTGGAGGCGACGTTGAGGAGGATTAGATAAGCAGCCCTCCACGTGTTTTCAAGCAACGAGTGGCTGGTGCCGAACGGCTTGTGCAGATGTCGAACCATCGTTTTGTGGTTGGGAAGCAGAATGAGCGCACGTGCATTGTTGAGGAGATGATGGCGGTGACGGTGGAGGATGCGGATGTGTCGCTACCTGACGTTGTGGTTGACGAGCGAGCTCCTGGCTTCGGTGGCGAAGCGGGTGGCTGTTGCGCTGATGACGATGGACCTGCTTGATTACGGCTTGAGGAATGTGTGGCTGTCCCTTATCCTTTCGTGTCTTATTGTGACCTCGCCGGGAAGGCAATCGCATTGTGAGCGTCTTTGGAGGGACTCTTGCGATGAAGATGGAGACGAACATCATAAAACTGGTAGTGGGGGGAGGCCTTTTGATGAGGGAAGTGCTGCGTCAGGTACGCGGTCGTCGTCAGGGAGAGGCGCAGCGTCGTCACGGAGCGCGAGAGGGAGCAAAATTGTGTGCGTGAGAGTATCGCGTCGCCAACCTCGTTGTCGGCAAGTGTGGCGACATCAAAGAGGGAGATGTGCTTGGTGAGGGGCAAGACTGACTCCGTGATCATGTCCACAAGCGGTAATGCGCTTGCGTTTTTGGAATTCAGAGAGAGTTTGCTGGGGGGGGACGACAGAGGGGAGCTGACACAAGTGTGTCTTCAGCTACGGGCGGCGAAGACCCACTACGGGACGGGCAGTATGACGTTGAAAGGTGGGTGCGGGTGATGCGGGCAAGCGGTGACTGCGTACGGATGTTGCTGGGTTGCAACGGGTTCTATTTGTGTTGGCTCGACGACTCGGCGAAGTTCTGTGTGTCGGGGTTGATGGGGCTGCCGCACGTCCTGCACCCGATGGGGCCGCTCAACTCCCCCCATCGCCACGACCCTCTGTTTGAGCCATCGAAGGAGCCGTTGCTGGTAGCACTCTGTTTTGAGGTGTGGATTCTTACCTTCTCAAGGACGGCGAGTCGGGCACGGGGGGAGGGAGTGGGGGGGAGGGCTCTCCGACGACGGTGCGTCGAGCGACTTGTCTGGGGGGGGCAGCCGCGGAGAGTCACAGAGCGAGGGCAAGGGACGTGCGGGGGAACGGTGTGGGGGGGGAGCAGGGGAAGGGACGAGGACAAAGAGAGTCAGCGGCGGGTGGGAAAGAAGGCGGGTCGCCGGAGAGCCGTTGCACGACTGCGGCGGTTGAGGAGGAGGGAGGCGAGTTGGGGGACGGATTGACGGCTGGGATGCTGCCGAAGCGGATGAGTTGGAGGAGGTTGGTGGAGAAGTTCCGGGCGACGGCGCTTCCGCTCGACGCTGCGCAGGCGGAAGAGGCGCTGGGTGGTGCGGATTCTGACAAGCGGACTGTTGCAGGTTGCTGCCGATGCGTTGGCGTCATTGCAGTGCAGCCCCTGTTCTTTAGGAATCTGAACAAAAGTCGTCAGCGTGCGGTGTGACGCTGCCGTAGACACGGCCATGCTTGCTTGCGGAACTTGCAGTCCGAAGCCGGTTCGTTGGAGGAGGGTTCTAGAAGCCAGCGTTTTGGAACGATCTGTTCAACGTGGCGCACAACTGCTGAGACGTTGAGCGTCGCCGCCCCATCATGAGTGTGAGCATGATGGAAACGTTGAAGGAGGGCGAACGTGTCTGCGAATTTGTGCGTGCGCGACTGAAGACTGCCCAAGCTGCCTGACTTGTTTTCCTACGTTGAAGAATGTTGCACATGCGCTGCGGCACGTCGGCGCAGTTCACGGCAAACAGGATCATTTCTCGGATGGGAGTAGCACTTTGCGATGCTCTCTGATTGTGCAGAAAACGTGATGTGTCACTGCGTCGGCTGCAGTGATCCGAAATCGCATGGCCTTCATTTTCATGGCTCGCAATGCGCTGAGATTGTTGTTGGCTTCGATGTGCGGGCGCATCTCGAAGCATCCCATTCAACACTTCCGTTGTCGTCGGCAGCGTTGCGGCGTCCACCGCGTCGCATTGGACGTCCTCCTGTGCCAGCGTCGAAGAAGCCGAGGGATGCTGCTCCGACACAGCGCGCACCTCCACCGTCTCCGACATGGATCCTTGTCGTCAAGGTCAGGGGTGACGACGTCACTGCGGTTGTCCGTCAATCTGACAGGGGCTTGCACCACCCCCTCCCTCGCGGCGGATTTGGGAGTGATTTTCATTGGGAGTGGGTGGAGTGCGGCAACGGCGATGACGTTGTCTGCTGCCACATTGACGCCGTGTTGAGAGAGGGTGGATTATTCACCGCAGCGCC
>JAIYDP010000203.1 GCA_027487435.1 Verrucomicrobiaceae bacterium
GGCCCCCCAAATGTTTCAAATTGGCCCGCCGCTTTGCCCATCGGAGAAACCACGGGGGGGGGGGGGGGGGCCGCCTCAGCGACGGCCTCGTCCTCCTTCCCGCGCTCGACCCACCGCCCCAACTGCTCGTTAAAATAAAAGGCGTTTTCTTCGCCGAGATTCATTTGCTTCGACTTGCCCTGAAAAAACTTGCCAAAGTACCCAAACAGGCCCCCCCCCCCACCTTCTTTGGAAGTCGGCGTCCGCGTTGACTCTTTCGGCTTTGACCCCCCCCCATCGGCCGGAACTTGAAGCGATGGCGCAGACCCTCTTCCCCCCTGAGCGGACGTTGGCGAGAGCTGCGCAGGAACCCCCCCTCCCGCCGTCGCTGCAACCTCTCCGGGCTTGTGACTTTGCGAGCCACCCCCCCCGTCAGCGGGCGGTTTGAAAGCCTTCAATTGGGCAACCGAAGCGGGCTGAAATGTCGCAACACGCGGCTGAGCGTGCGCTTGGGGGGCGGGTGGGTCATTTTGAGCGGCGCGCATATGGGCGACCGTCTCCTGCCGCACGGGAGGGTGCGTTTCCGCTGCGCTAAAAGAAAACATGGAGGCGCGCTTTGCAGCTGGTTTTGACTCCTCGCCGTGGATGAGCTTCGTTAGGGCCGAGTCCATCAACCCCGTAAGTGAAGCAACGGCACTCCCCCCAAGCTTTTGCTCCGCAAGGCCGGATTGCACCAGCCGGTCCTCAAGACTAATTAAAACCTCTTTTAGAGGCCCACTGAGGGGTCCTTTGCCGACCGCAGCGGCGATGGACTGGAGCGTCGCGTACGCCTGCGCCGCCGCGCCATAGTCTGACAGCAGAGCGGCCAGGTACGCGCGATGGGGAAGGTATGAGAGCGCGGGGGGGGTCTTGTCGCTGGCGCGATCGGCTGTTTCGATCGCGTCGGCGATGAGGGCGCCGAAAATGTCCGCGCGGACGGAGGGGTTGGCCTGCGCGAAGGGGAGGTACCCCACCGTCGCAACGACGGCGTCAAGGGGCGCGCCGCCGCAGGCGAAAGCAACGTGGCCGGCGTAGGAGGGGGGGTTCCTTTTGACGAGCTCTGCGCCGAGGAGGCGGAGGAACTCAGCGCCCGAGGCGGTTTGATTTGACAAGACGATCGCGACGTGATGCTCCCACGCGGCCAAAACGCCCCCCAGCGCAGAGGGGGCGAGCGCATCGGCGGGCTGACCAGCAAACAAACAGAATAGAGTTGAGAGGGGGGTACCGGGGGTGAAAAAAGTAGTGGCAAATGCGCGGAGGGTCTTTTGATACGCGTCCGTATTAACATAAGAAGATAACAAAAGCGCAGGCCCCCATAGCCCCTCCCCTGTCGCAGCTGCAAGGGCCTCTGTTTTGCGCCCCCCCATCAAATGGCCCTCAACCGCGCGCAACGCATGCGGCGAGGGGGTGGGAACTGGATTCTGGGGGAGGGTGCAGCGCACTTGGCTTAAGGACGTAATTAACGACTGCTGCACGGGATTGCTCGATGCGCCGCGCAAAACCCTGGCCTCGGCGGCGTGGGAGAGGAGAGCCGCCGCATGGTCGGGGGGGGGGGGGCAGAGCTCGCAGCAGCGCCGCAAGCTGCTCGGGTTTGGCCGCCGGAAGGGGCGCAGTGAGGCTGTCGAGGGCCTGCAAACGCAACGGGCGGTAAATCTTCACGGGGGACCCCCCCCTCGTTGTGCGGCGGAAACCAAGGGGGCCGAAGAGGGAGGAGGAAGGGGGTGGGGTGCAAACGAAGAGCCTGCCCCCAAAGCCAAAGACGGCGCGCGCGCATGGCGACGCCATGTCCTCCTCCGCCATAGCACGGGGGGAGTGGAAATTCGAAATGGGAGAAGGCATGAAAGCTGGGGGGGGGGGGGTCTTCTGAGAAGATGGATGATGCGGCAAAGCGCTAACAGAGTAACCGGAAGAAGATTGAGCCCCCAAGCCAAGGGGTTGCTGCGCGATGGAAGGATCGTGATTCCACCCCGCCCCCCCATAAAGCGATGAACCAGCCGCGCCATGGGTCTGCGCCGCATCATCGTATCCCCCCCCCGGATGGCCAACCTGCTGCGGGTGCGAATTCAATGCCCATTCGCCTGACACGCCTGCATAACCCTGTGGGCCTTGCGCGACAACCCCCCCCTGCGCGCCAGCAGGCTGCTGA
The DNA here is from genome assembly GCA_027487435.1 of Verrucomicrobiaceae bacterium. GTDB lineage: Bacteria > Verrucomicrobiota > Verrucomicrobiia > Verrucomicrobiales > Akkermansiaceae > UBA956. The sequence goes on from JAIYDP010000203.1 coordinate 2,165, forward strand.
TATCGTCCGTGACCCTCCGCACCTTCGGCATGGCCGTATGAGTGGTATGTCCCTTGCGCGTCGTAGACAGTCCCATGTGGATACGTGCCATCAATAAGGTGATAACCCCCCTGCGTGTCATAGGCACCCCCAGCCCCATAATAGCTTGAGTACCCTGACCCCTGCGGGAACCCTCCTTGTGCGCTCGCCCCATGGGCCTGCAAATCAAACTCCGCGCCATGCCCACCCACCCCCTGCGCTCCAAACCCACTCACCCCCCCTGCGCCATACCCACTCACCCCCTGCTCTCCATACCCCCCCTGCGCAGCATACCCACTCACCCCCTGCGTTCCATACCCCCCCTGTGCAGCATACCCACTCAC
>JAIYDP010000125.1 GCA_027487435.1 Verrucomicrobiaceae bacterium
AAACGATATCCTGGATCATGGCCAAAAACCTGAACAACCAATCCCCCCCCCCCCCCCCCTCCCTCCTCTACCTCTCGGCGAGCTGGCGGGAGAAAAGATTGCCCAGCAGGAGGGGGCCCAACTTCGCGACGACGGGGGCGATGGCGTCGGAGTCGACGAGCTCGGAGATGCCCGCAGAGTTGCGACAGAAAATGAAAATGAAGCGGGAGATGCGGTCCTCGGCGTCGACGAAGAGTTGGCGGCAGATGTCTTTTCGACTTGAGGAGAGGGGGAGAGGGGGGGTACCGTCGTGCTCAAGGGAGGGGTCGGTGGAGATTTGGATGAGGCGGTCGAAGAAGGTCATGAAGAGGGAGGGGAGGTGCTCGTTGCAGCTGAAGGGGGCGAACTCGTTCTGACGGGGGGGGGGGTGTTGGGGTTTGCAGGAGGAGGGGTGCGGTACGAGAGGGAGGAGGAGGTCAAGGACGTCGAAGAAGCATCGGGACTCGCTGGAGTCGGCTTGGTTGCCGAGGAGGGCGAGGACGGTACTGCAGGAGTTGCAGTCGTTCCATTTCTGAGGGGTAAGGGGAAGCGGGAGAGGAGGAACATCGCGGAGGATGGAGGCCAGGATGGACATGAATGCTTCGGGCTCGTCTACGCTATGGAGTTAACGGTTGTGGGGGAGCGTCACGTTTGCAAGAACATTCGGTAGTCCACCGTCGACGGAAACAGCTGCCTCAGCATTTTGAGTATTTCCAAGAACAGCGCATCATTAACCTTTCAGATGAGAAGATGCATCTCAACAATACCGGTTCCCCCCGCTTCGAGTCTGTTCGGATCATGTCCCAGTACTGCTCCACTTTCACAGCCTTCTTCGAATCTCTGCGCAGACATTGAGATGTATCGGAAGCTAACGCACATTATCTGCGGACTTGCATCGTCTGTGTAGCTCTTGCTGCGATTAACCAGATTCCTCACCCAGTTCATCGGAGCGATGCAATTGTGTTGTCGATAACAAAGAAGTTAAGAATTAGTGTTTAAATATGGACACAGATTCTTCTGCTGACGCAGAAAATGCCGCCGTAGCCATTTGCTCAAGTAGTGTCTTACGTCGCCAAGGTGCGGGGGAAACCTGTTAGTGGGCGCGTTTGGAAGAAAGTAAATCAACCGTATGTGAGAATGCTGCTGTTTGCGCTCACCCCCGAATGCAGGGCTCGAAGCATTGTCAAGGACATTGGTCTTAAGTCCACGTGGGAGAAAAAGATGGAGAGGAAGTCAATCGAGTCGTCAGCCACTCAGCGCATCCAAGAACTTAAAAAAGAAAAGGAGGCAGAGCAGCTAGTTACTGCCGAACCTTGTGCACGCTAATTGGGCAGAAAAAAAAGGAGGAGGTTGAGAGAAGGAAGAAAATGAAAGCGGAGAATGATCTCAGAGGCAGCACAGTCATTCCGGTTGGGTCATTTTTTACACGTTTGACGCGGCAAGATCAAAGACACGACGAAGATCAAGAAGATGACGAAAAAGCAGCTCAAGAGGATTCGTAAAGTGTAAAATGAAAGCGAAGGCCTCAATCAAACGCCCTCTTCAACTTGTACGCGAGGAAGAGCTGCCGAAGCTCGTTGAATGTGTCCTTGGATAAGAAGTTGTGCGTCACCGAAATGGACGCGTCCAGGCCCTCTACGTCATGTGCCCAGTTCGCGGGGATCTGCAGGCTTAATGCCAAGGGGAGGGGGTGCATTTTCTTACGAAAAGAAGGTCACCGGGACACACGGTTGCTTCGTAGTGGGGGGTGCTCGAAAACGATGGAAAATCTTGGTCGTCGCAAGCGGCAAACCGCGAGCCGTTGCAAATGAGCGGCAGCGCGCAGGGGGGGTAGAGTTTGAAACGCTTGCGGCCAAGGACTTGAACAAACCACGCGTGCGTGCCGTACGGGTCGAGGTGAAGGGGAGTGCGGGTGCCCGCAGGGCCGATGAAAATCCAGTGGGGGAGGGGGGCCAGCCTCGAATGGCTTGGGAACTTGAGGAACCAGTCATCAAAAGCCTCTTCGAAGTGAGGGGGGGCGTGGTCGGGTGCGCAAACTCGGCAATACAATGTCATCAAGGAGGTGAGGGGCTTCGCGCTCGTAGTACCAAAGGCGCAAGTAAGGGTAGCCGGATTCAGCTGCAATGTCAGCGGCGCGCAGACTTGGATGAGAGACACTTTCGCGCGGTTGAAATAAAATCAGACATGCTCAAGGTTTGGAACGAGCCGCCAGTATCGACTCTAACCTGTGAGTCAGGGCCAACAAAGCCAGTTCACTTTTGTCTCAGGTAAAGAATCTGCGATGTAGTCTAGAGACCATTTTTTGAGAGCAGGCCATTCCTTCGCAAACTGACGAACCAAGAACGGCTCATCCAGGCGCGGCGAGCTTGGCATTTCTTCGTAACAAGGCATCTCCTCGTGACTGAGAGTGAAGCTAGAGCTGCATCCCGAGCATGTTTCCACAATCTGTTTGAATGCAAACTCGGTGCAGCCGACCTTTCTCCAAAATTCTGCACTCATTCTCAAATTTCATGTACATTATTATTTAAGTTAAATTGAACATTCACACAATCTCACAATCTCATGTCCAGGTGGCTGGGCATCGGCGATGTTTCCTCTCGCACTTCAACAACAAATATGGAGCCCGATTGTGAGCCAGCAAGGACAAATCTGTCCGACAATCGGGTGACGCAAGTTGGTTCCTCTGTCAGTCCAAGGAATGACGTCAAACTACAGTTAATTACATCCCACAGCTCCATGATCGCCCCTGCCTTCACAATCACTACGCTAGAGTGCATTGGCAAGGTAGCGTACCCAATCACAGAGTGTTGCACGCTATTCTGAACACTGTGCTCCACTTTAAGCTCACGACCGGTTTCCGAGTCCTTCAGAGTCAGCTCCACACCGGCTATGCCAGGAAAAGATAATTAATAGCAAAAAGTATCGCTTACAAAAAACTTGAGGGCTCCATCGCGACAGTACGTGATACATTTGGTCCCGTCGGGAGCGAAGGAGCAGAACTCGACGTACGTTGGACAGCCGATGAGGTCGAGCTTTCGTTGGCCGGAGCTCAGCTCCCAAAGCGTGCACGTCTTGTCATACGAAGACACCAACAGAGTCTGGTCATTCGGCGAGAAGCAACAGTCGGAGATGAGGCTCTCATGGCCGCGCAGGACGTGGAGCTCCTCCAGCGTGCGGGCATTGAAGACGCGAACGCTCGTGTCCTTGGACGCCGTCGCTAGCAATTTGTCGTCGCTGGACAACGACAGTGCGGTCACAGCGTTGTTGTGGTTTTGAGAGGGAGCGATGGGCGTAGCCTGGTTTCGAGTCGTCGGCGATTGGAACGCACGAACGGACCCCTGCTGACCGCCTGAGTAAAGGAATGTCCCGTCGGATGATGCGCAGAGGCAATTGACGCTTTCGACTTGTCCCAAATTCTCTCCGAGCAGCCGCCAAGTGGCAATGGGCCTGGCAGTTGTTGACAGCCACGTGGACACAACGCCATCAGACGCGGCGGTGGCAATCACGGAGGTGCTCCCAATGAAAATGCAGTCGTTGACGGGAGAAGAAGATGCAGTAATGGGAGTTTGCACGACCTTCAAAGAGCCTTGGGTAAGGGCAAGGAATGTGACGGTGCCAGAGGAGGCTGCGACAGCGACGCTCTTTTGGTCCTTTGAGACAGCAATGGCAGTTATTTGGGTATCTGCACAGACCTTGATTGATTTTGATTGAACAAGCGTTAGGCTTCGGTCTGCGCGGTAAGGAAGGGATCAACGGGAGGAAGCAAGTCTATCTCTGGCCATTGCACGACGACCAAGCGACAGAAGGGGAGATCAGAGGGTGTGGGAGGGGTGGATAGAGTGCATGAACAAAGCTTACTGGTTGAAGCTCCGCAACCCATTCAGTCGGTTGATGACTGTCTGTCCACAAGTTCTCAGCGTTAACTGACTCAATAGTTTGGTCTTTGCGAAGTGAATGATGTCTTGCCGTCTGAGGGAGGAAAGGCGTTGCACGAGGAGAGGAGCAACGGAGGCACCATGCGGCAAGGGCCAGCGCTAAAGGAGAATGCGTTGAAGGCACTGCTGACGATGCAATCTTTCTTCTGATTTCACAAACTCCTTTCGCCCCCCCCCCCAAAGCCATCACGTTCAATACAATTTACTTCATGCTCGAAGCACAGTTCATTCAGTTAATATGTTCATTAGCTGGAGGGCAGAGATCCTCTGGACAGCCACTGGTCCTGAATCGATCGAAACGTCAGCACAGCCTTCATCGTCATGATGCGCACAAAGAATGTCGGAATCTCGACAAGCGCATTTGTCACGAGACCGCGAGTGCCTTGGGTCTCATACACCATCCGAAGGGTGTCCCACAGCGCCCCCCCAACAATCTTATCAGACCTGTGGAGAATTGGTTCGCTGTTCCAGGGATCAAACGAGATCATCTTGTCCTTGTAATGTGGACGGAAGAATTGCGCGGCTCGCTCGTTCAACATGCAGGCAAAGAAAGAGAAGGTCGAGTTGGAGATGGCCAGAACGTCGCATTGAGTCAGGAAGTAGAAATCGGGATAGAAATCGGCGCCCATGTCCACGAGTTCTTGCGGCATGACTGGCATGATGTCCGCGGGAGTGACAGGATTAAACTCAGCAAACTCCTTCACAACAACGTCGGGCTCGTCAGAACAGATCAGCAGAACAGGGTCATCCAGAGTGGGCCACAGGCGGGACAGGAGTTCACGATACCACGTTGTCGGCGCGATGTAGCCAAAGCTTGTAGCCTGCACATTGCGGTAGTCTCCAAGGCGGAGATGGAGTCCGACGACGGTCTTGCCCTTCGAGCGAAGACGAGCAACGGAATCATCCAGATTTTTCTTGATGGAGACTTTCGGAGTGAAGAGCTCACGTAAGTAGTCCTTGTGCGGCGCTAAGAGGGCCGAATGGACCTGAAACCACCCCCAGACATCACGATTGATGATTCCTTCGTCGTCGTTGATAAACGTGAGGAGTTCGTGGGGGATCTCATAAGGGGACTTCCCCTTGTTTGAGGCGACAATGTGCTCCAACATCATTGGCCCAAACGAAGAATTCGATTTCGAATTTGAAGTTTCGACTGCAGCCGGGAGCGACGTCGAAACGGGCACGTCACCAAGTTGAAAGATGTGATTGCCGACCCAATCAGGAACTTGACGGTCGGCTTGCAGTTTCTTGGCGACAATCCTGAGGAAGGCATACTGGAAAAGTTGATTGCCCCAGCGGCCCAGCTGCCCGAGGGATGTCATCGTGATGGTTCTTTGACCAGAGACATCACGGGAGAGAGAGGGACTCGACTTCTTACCGATCGAAAAGATTCGGGAGACAGCAATCTCGGTTTCTTGGGCATACTTCGTTCTTGGTTGTGGAGATGCGCTCGAGTCGAGGAGAGGAAAAGTTTTTTCACAGGGAAGGACGTTCATTCTTGTTCACAGGAAATGGCGTGTGGAGCTCTTGAGGCTATTTGTCTTGAAGCGGCAGAATCCTTGGGAGACTCGACTCTTACGTGCGCGGCAACCGTCTGTTGTCTTGCTCTTTCTATTGTTCATACACAACAAACCCTCTGAAGAGGTCTGCAGTGTGTTGGGAATTCTGATTGTAATCAATAAGCTTGCTTCCTTTTTATAGAGATTTTGAAGCGTGTTTGTGGTCAGTTCTCGCTTCACCACAAACTAAAATCCACCAGAAACGTTTGTGGTTCCAAACAATGCACGTGTGGCAGCAACACAAAAATATGCGGTCATTCCGCCGATTTTCCTCTGAACCATCGGAATCAATCATGGAGATGGAAGCAAACGGGAAATCGCTGGATGAACATGTTTGCAGTTAGGTCAAGCCATTTTGAGTTTGCTATGCTTGCATTTCTCAAGCAGTAAGGAAAGTTAACCACCAATGAAACATCTTTCACATGTAAATGAAACAAATCCTTGTATCGAAATGAGTTGAATGCAAGTCAAATCAGTTTTCTAGTATCCTGGAATTTGAGTTTGTTAGTTTAGTCATGAGTACAACAGCTGTTCTTTTGTTTCTCACTGCATTTGCTGCTTCGAAGTGTCCTACTCCAACGTAACATAATGCAGATTTCGTTAACAAGAGCAGTCGGGATGTTGTCGAGAGAAGCTCAGCACATGAAGCAGAGCACTTCTCCCAGATGTGCCGTGCTGAGGGAGACAACAGGTCCTCTATGTCGTGGTCTATGAACGCAGGGCTATTGTTTTACCACCAGGGCTACGTAGCAAATGCATTCAGCGCTTTTGAGTTCGCTTCTCGAGTTGAACCAGAGTCGTTTGAGCCCATTCGGCACATTGCGCTCCTTCACGAGGCTTTGGGAGAAGCCGAGAAGGCCGTCCATATCCTCCTCTCCGCCTCCAACGCCTCATTTGGTTGTATGGCCGTCCGTGATGCCATCCATCTCGCTTTAAAGCGCCACGCGACCGAGCGCTTCGTCCTTCCGTCGGCTGGAGCCCTCGTCGCCAACTGCCCTGCCTTTGCCACCGACGGCGCCATCTTCAGTGCGGTCGCATCGCTGTTTCAAACGCGAGGCGCGGCTCGCACAGCTCTACGCGCGCACATCACCGCCGTCCGCCTGAACTCAACGTCGGCGGACGGATGGAACAATTTCTGCCTCTTCGCGCGCAACGTCCTTATGTGGCGCCACGTGCGCCGCTGCTTTGACATCGCCTTGCGCAAGGCGGCGCGCATGACGTGGTTTATCCTCTACAACTTCGCCAACGCCTTCAACAACAACGACCTCGAGGCCGACGCCCTCGCCATTTTCGACCGCGCGGTTCAAATCGCCCCTTCCGATAGCGCGCGGCTCTGCGTCGCGTCCAACGCCGTCTACATGGCGCGTATGACTTTTAACACGTCTTATATTAGAAGTCAACAACCTTTTGTCGATTCCATGGCGTTTAGAACCCTCCCCCCTCCCGCAGAACTAGACGGCCCCCCTCCATTGGACCCCTACATGGCCCTGTTCCTCTCAACAGACCCCGCCCTCCACCTCCACGCGGCGCGCGTCCTTTCGGAGATGATGGCATCCCGCGCTGCGTTGCTCTGTCCCGACGGCTGTGGCATCGCGCACGTCCAAGCGAGGGGGGGGGGTGTTGTGCGCGTGGGGTACGTCTCGACGGAGTTCGGCAACACCCATTCCCTCATGCTCCTGATGCGCCGCGTCTTTGAAGGACACAACAGACTCAAATTCCACGTCTCCTGTTACGGCCTCTACGGCATCGGCGCAACAGGCCCCTCCCTACGCTGCGACGCCACCCACTCCCTCGCCAACCTTGACGACAGCGCTGTAACCGCTTCCAACCGCTCCTGACTCACCCCCCCCTCCCCCCCTAAGGCTGCAAAAGAGCTCAACGCCGACACCCTCGACGTCCTCATCGACCTCAACGGCTGGACGGCAGCTCACCGCGGCACAATCTTCGCCCTCCGGCCGTCGCAGCGGCAGCTCCAGTACATGGCCTTCCCCGGCTCAACCGGCGCCCCCTTTATTTCCCACGCCGTTGCGGATGTGGTTGCGGCGCCGCCTGAGGGGGCTCGGTGGTTTTCTGAGCGGCTTGTTTTGCTGCCGCCATCTTATTTTGTGACGGATTATCGGCCTGTGCCGGTCAGGCCGGAGCGAGTGGCGGTGCGGGAGGGGAGGGGGTATGTCTTTGGCGCCCTTGATAAGTACCACAAGTTGTCACCACAGAGGTGACGCCCTTTCATGTGATGGATTTTCTGACGTCTGGAGGTTGCGGAGCTGGGCACGCGTTCTCGCGCGAGTTGACAACTCAACGCTGGTTTTGTTATCGCATAGCCCCGCATCAGACAAGAATATGCTCGCGGCACTCACCGCCCACAATCTGCCGCCGCAAAGGGTCAAATTTGTCAAGCGCGTCGACCTCGTGTCCCACCTCGCGCGTCTCCCTCTCATTGACGTGATGTTTGACACCGACGTCGTCACAGGCCACACTAACAGCGCTAACGCCCTTTTTGCTCAAGTCTCCTCCCCCCCCACTCAATTTTCTCATGCTCAAGGTCCCCATTGTCTCTGTTGCAGACAAAAGCCTCGCGGCGCGTGTGACGGCGTCGCTCTACGCCGCCACGGAGTGTGGGGGGGGCCTCATGGCTTGGGGCGAAGACGATTTCGTCGAATTGGCCGTCACGTTCGCTGCGCGGGACAGGGGGGGCCATGCGGCTGCGGGGGAGTTGAGGAAGTGCCTGGCGGATCGGGTCATGGGGTGGGGTCGGCCGTTTGACCCCGACGTGTGGGTGGAGGAGTGGGAGGCGGCGCTGCGAATGGTCGTTGATGGGGCGTCTGAGATGAATGTTGTGGTGGGCCGGCTGTAACGAATTATGATGTGTTATTTGAATGTTAGTGCACAAGCCATTGCACCCTGCTGTCAAGGTTTCGGGGGGTCGCTGTTGTGGCGATGTCCAGGGAAATGATGTCCATCCGATCCGGAGGGTCATATTCGAGCTTGACTTGGACAAAGGACAAGAAGCCTAATTGTGTTTACAGCCACACATGAAAAGTTGCATAAATTTCATGATCTACGCGCATACGACGAGTATCTGCTAGAAGGTGCGCGAAAATGGACTTGCATGAGGCGGGCAATGACGAGGAGGTCCTCAAGACACGTCCAGATGGTTGAAGATCTCGCCGAAATCTTTTTGGCGTGAGATGCAGCGGCCGATGAGGGAACCATCTTTGAAATCAACGTGGAGAGTCACGGGTTTCAGCACCCCACGGGGGTCGATGTCCATGGGGTCGTCGTCCTCGACCTTCGGGAATCCTCCAAACATAACAAACAAAACGATAGAAAATAGAGCAACGAAAGTTTACTGGGCGGAGGGGCTGGTAGCACCGTAATCCATTTCAACAGATTTTTGCTTGTGTTTCAACAACGCCAATGGAGCAGGGGCTTCATTTGCCCAAGTCCTCCAAATGTAAATGACTCCAAAGAGCATCATCAAGGCGAGCTGCACGCCGAACCACGCCATCCTCGCCATGTCCGAGATGATCTGGATGCTGTGGATGAGCCAGATACCCATGAAAATAACAGCAAATGAGGCTATGGACGCAGCGCGACCAGAGTACTTGTGGCAGAACTCCCAAAACAAGCGACGCAAGCTCTTCGTCTCGCCCTGCTCGGGCGGATGCGGCCGAAGGGCCGCATTGAGGGGCTGAAGCCACCCTAGAATCATCACTATCATCCCGATGATCTTGTGCGCCTTTCCCGGCTCATTGAAGTGAGAGGGCGAGAGCGTAACGAAGATAATGATGACGCCGATGGTGCTGACGAGGACGCCGAGCCACTGGATGGCCTGATGGAGCTTGAACCAGATCGGGCCCTTGTGCTTCAGGAACCGCGCACAAATGATGCCGAGCGGGAATAAGAACCCCCACGAGATGGTCATCAGCGCGCCGTGCGCCATGCGGTTGCGCTGCGCCTTTCCAAACGCAGCCTCCGCGGCGCCGGAGGAGAAGTCGATCGTGATGAACCCGCGCCGATCGCCGTGATACGCCAGCGCGTCGCTGTTGCCCATGGACCAAATCAAGTTGACGGGCCCTGTGCGGGGGATCGTGAACGAGTTCTCCGCGTCGCCATCGGTGCGGTAGCGCACGGTGAACCGCACCGTCGTCACGCCACCTTGACGCGACAGCGCGACGTTTGAAAGCGCAGTCTGCACGGACGGCGCTTCAAGGACGATGCCGGGGACTTCTTGCGACCTCAGGCGGTGCAACCGCACGGGGCTGTTGGAGCCGTCGAGGCGGGCAATGGCAGCCTGCGCCCCCACCATGCGGCCGGGGACGGAGTTGATGCCGAGGCCGAGGTAGCCCTCGTTTCGGGCTACGAGCTCGAAGCTTACGCCCTCATCCGCCATTGTCCAGCGCATCGAGAACTCGTTCCCTTCGTTGGCGCTCAGGCGGAAGACTGCGGCAAACGCCCCGCGGTCCGCAAAGTTGACCTCCGGCACGGGCGGGAAGAATGTCCCAACGCGGAACACGTCGGTGATGTTGCGCACGCCGGTGTTGCGGACGATGACGTCTGCGAGGCGGGTGTTGCGCAGCTCCATGCGCTCCGTCTCGTTGAACTGGTCGGGGTTCTCAAAATAGAACCTGTCGCCGTCACGCACGCGCGTCATTTGCTCGAGGATGCTGGCTGCAAAAAGAGGACCAACAAGGCCGCCAACAATGTGGGGCTCTGCCAGCCCACCAACCCAAGGGTCAACCTTTGAAAGGTCTGGCGCTGTGCCGGAGGTGGGCGTGTAAACGAGCTGGAGCAGCGCTGCAACCTGCGCGTCCTCAGTCAAGTTTGCGAATGAGTTGGGGACGGAGAGGTTGAAGAAGCGACGCGCGTCGGAGTAAAAGGGCAGGCCAAAATCACGTCCGCGCATGATGTTGAACGACGCAAGGTCCTCGCGCAGGCCGTCGAGAAAGTCGCGCACGTCTGTCACGAGGTGGGGGTTGACCTTCTTCTCAGGCTGCGCAACAAGGCCGCGAAAGATCGCGTCGAAGCTGCCAGGCTCGGAGAGGTAGGCGGCATTGAAGTAGTTGGCGCGGAGGAGGAGATGGCCGCGGTTAAAGACGGAGCCGTCCTGGTTCAGCCGCCAAAAAAGGGAGTTGACGGCGGCGTGCCCGTAGCGGTACGCTGCGACGGAGAAAAAGCCATCCATGCGCGGGTCGACGTTGGGCTTGTAGCCGGAGTACGTGGGGAGGCCCCTGCCGATGATGAGGGGGAGGTATTCATAAAAAGTAATGGACTGAAAGATTGCGTGCACCCGCTTGCGCGCCTCTTGGTACAACATCTCGTCACCCCACGAGGGGTTGCGCGCGGCCAAGACGTCGCACCAGCGGTTGTGCTCGAGGACGAAGAGGCCCTGCAGGACAATGAGGCCGGGGTTTTGATTGGCGCGCTCATCGCCGGACATGCGCATGAGGGGACATCCGATCGACCGATTGGAGCAGTCGCAGCCCGGGACGACGCCGCAGCCTTCATGAAAGAGGCGCTTCGTGTTGAAGGGCAGCCCAACAACGGGGTCGGCAATGAGCTTGCCGCCTTGCATCGTTCGGATGTCAAGAGAGCGCGCGACGGAGGGGCCGTAGACGACGGAGGCGTCGACGAAGGCGGTCTGGCCGTTGAGGAGGACGCGGGGGCTGGAGGAGTTGCCGAAGGAGGAGTAGCGAGTGCGGCGCATGTAGATTTGGCGATTGCCTTGGGAGAACGGGTCCATGCGAGGGTCGCCGGTTGGGACTGACATGTTCATCCACTCGGGGGGGTCTTGGTTTATCGTGCGGATCATGTCGTGAGCAACGAACTGGCCCCAGGCGGCGTGCATGGCGGACACAGTTGATGTGTACGCGAACTTTGCAGCTCCAAACAAGTCGTTCGAGATCCAGCGAGGGCGAAATGGCGTCTGGGTGATGTTCCATCCAGAATTGTCGACGTAGTTGGGGGGGGTAATCCGAGCGAAGCTGCCGTCTGTCGCACCCCAACTTGGATTTGCCGCGTTGTTTCCAATGCCATCGATGGAAGGAAATTGGGCAAAGGCGGTGAAACTGAAGGCACTCAATGCAAAGAGTAAGACACACGAGGGTTTCATCATATTCTCCGACAAATATGCTGCTTTTGCTGAGCTGTGAGTCCTCAACCCAATAAAGGCCGTTGCCACAAATGTTGACCCGAACGGTCGTCATGCGCAGAGCATGCAGGGGTGGGGTATGGGGTCATATGCCACGTCTTGTTTCGACGGCAAGTCGCGCTCTGCCATGAGGCCATGCAGCGTCGCTGTCTTTGTCTTGCTGGGGCTGCAAGTGATCGGGTGAAAGGTTCGATTCTCCGGGTCGGACTGCCGCTGGATTGCATTGGGGGCTGATGCTATCACCCTGCTTGTACATTTGGCTTCAAGCGATGTCTGCTATTTAGTCGCCCAATAATTTTGTGTCCAGCATACCTAAGAAGTCGTGCTCCCTACCAGATCATCAAAGCCCGCTGCAGTGCAAAGCGGCTCATCTTCTCTGTCACAAGGGAGCATGAGACCCTCTCTTTGTCGATCATGACGGTCATTGAGAGCGTGTCCACATCGGCATAGAAATGTTTTGTCAGATTTGAAGACTCTCAAACGCTTACAGAAACAGCAGAAACCTGTCATGCTTTCGCATCGCTTCTATGTTTTGACCTCAAAAACATACATCTAGTGCATTGCCGGGGGTCGACTTGTGTTTCAAATGGTCGAGAGGTTCGGAACGAGTGGTGCTCTTTCCAAAACTTTACAGGACACGGAGGAGCAAGCGCGAAAGGCTCAGACGGTAAGTCGCTGCCGGTGGAAACTGGAATGGACGCGCCTGAGGTGTACGGTTGCACCCTCTCATTCCTCTGAGAGCAATCCAACCCTACTGTAGCACATATCTGAGATTCCTGAAAATTCTTTGTACGTTAGCGCTCCTGCGGACAGTTGGCGTCCTGGCCGTTTAAACTAGTTTAGCCGAGTTGCACCTTTTTCGAAAGTTGAACAATGTTGCCCACAAACACGTTTTCAATGAGCAAACAATCGTAAACAACAAAATGTTGAAGACATCATTTGCTTTAGAAATTATCCTGTCATTCCGTTCTGTGTCTGACATGATGCTTACAGCGGCCGCCAGAGGATTGCACAAGTCTGACAATATAAAGACTATAAAGGCATCTGTTAGAGTGATGAGGTGAAAATGGGTGTCAGAAGTCTGTTCGCATTTCTTGAGAAATCGAAAGAGAACAGCTGCAAGGAGAGCATTTCCTCCACCGACCCAAACGTATTTGACGCCATTTCTCCTTCTCATGGTTTCAGAGCAAAGTAATCATAGAACTCGTAGCTTTTGCCTTTGCTGTCACTGAACTGGTCGATGCGCAAGCTGGGTGGCCCAAGATGAATTTGCTTGGGGGCGACTATTGGCTCTACGCGAAGGCCTTTCGTCAGGTGGTGGCCAATCTCCGCAAGCTCAACGTCGAGCCCGTGTTCGTCATGGACGCCCCCCTCTGCCTCATGGCTGACGAAGAGTCCCGTGCAGAGGTGCAAGCAAGTCGCGGCAGACAACGTCAGAAGCGCTTCGATGAGATATTGCGGTGCGGCGTG
>JAIYDP010000234.1 GCA_027487435.1 Verrucomicrobiaceae bacterium
CCCCAGGGGCAGGAAGTGATCGACCATCTCTCGTCCTCCCCAGTAAAACCCCCCCCCCCCCCGTTGGCTGACGCTCACGAAGGGCTCCATCGACGAGCTTTCCTCCTCTCTAACAGACTCCCCTTTATTCGTTATCACAACCGTTGGCGCCGACAAGTCCGTCGGTCACGTCCCCATTTTTCCCTCTCATTCTTTAGTCCTTATCCTGTTCTGCCCTGAGGCAGCACCCGTGAAGCGGAAAATGATGTGCGCGGTCGAAAACAAATCATTTTTTAATATTTTTAGTTTTTCGGCTGCGAAACCAGCGTTTGCGCAGCGCGTAGCGGCAGCGGGAATTCAAATTTTTAAATCTGTTTGCAGCCCCCCCCCTCCCCTTAAGCCGCAGATGGACATCCGCGACTCGTCGGACTTCAGCGAGGCCTACGTCACGGCTGAAGTAGACCCCCCCCAGGAAGCGCCGGCTGGTATTTTTTTCCAATCTATTTTTAGCTTTCTGACGCCGAAGCGAAGGCGACGTTTTCGAAACCCTCGCGACCCGGGAAGGGAGCGGCTCGAATTATAAAGGCGCCGTCTAACTAAAATGGTTTAGTTATGTCCTGAAGCGCCATGCGCGTCAGGCCGCTTGTAAACGAATAGCTCGAACAGATTTTTTAGAGTCTGTTATCAAAAGTCGTGACCATGAGGGAGGGGGGGGGGTAGGTCGCTCCGTACACGGCACGACGCCAATTTAAATAATTTAAGTAACAAATTCGTCAGACACTCCACGGAACAACCCCCCCCCCCAGCGTCGCGTCGACCATTTCCTTCGTCGCGTCCCATAGGGCCGTGCCGCCGACGGCGTCGTAGGTTGCGTCGGCGCTGCGCGCGAATTCGCTGACGGCCAAATACTCACCCCCCCCTTCGGACTCGAGGGCCATCAGGAGCGCGTCGCCGCCTTTCAAATTATTTAATTTCTAAGTATTATGCAAATAAAGACATTAAATTTCTAAATACTATGCAAATAACGACATTTAATTTCCAAATAACGACATTTAATTTCTACATATTATGCAAATAAAGATGTGTCATTTTTCGCGCCGAAATATATTCGCGAAATAAGTTCATTTTTGGACGGAATTATAAATATGCAAATAGGGCACGTATGAACGTGTGATAACCCAGATGACCTCCATGAAAAAATAATTCAACCCCTCCCCCCCCTCCAAACCCTGGTCCAGCGTTTGAACTTTCCCAAACAGCCTCAGGAGCGGCAGCAAGAAAAAACGATAAAATAACAAAACCGCCCGCGACTGGTTAAAAAACATGCGCGTCGCGGGAATTAAGCCGGGGTGGACCGCCACGACGCGCACCCGCGCGCCGAGCCGCCGCTGTGCCTCCTTCGCCATGACGACGTTGGCGAATTTGCTGCGCGCGTACGCCGTCCAAACCAACGCGCCGTCTCCCGCCGCAATTTCCCGCCATTTTTTTGGGGGGACCGCGCCGCTGAAGTGAGCCTCCGACGTTGTGACGACGATGTGGGCGTTGGGTGCGAGGGCAGGGATGAGGAGGTTGAGGAGGAGGAAATGGGCGATGTGGTTGATGGCGAAGGTGGACTCGAAGCCGTCGGCGGAGCGGAGGGAGGCGGCGTCGAAGGAGGAGCCGCCCATGACGCCCGCGTTGAGGACAAGCGCGTCGATGAAGGGGGCGGTTTGGAGGACGTTCAGGGCAAATGAGCGGACGGATGCGAGGGAGTTCAAGTCGCAAACAAACGCTTGGATGCTCACGGGGCCATCTGCGAGGGACGTGATCCGCTCGACCGTTTCAGCACCGCGCTGCTCCGTTCGGGTCGCGAGGATGAGATGGTACTTCTTCCGCCGAGCAAGTTTGACAATGAAGTTGAAGCCAATCCCGTCAGCAGCCCCCGTCACGACGCAAACGGGCATCAGAACTCGGGATTTCGGATTTCTCTAAACATTATTATTTAGCTGGAAATTAGAGCAACCCCAAGAGATTTGCCTGTTCCGACTTTAACGGGCGCACAACGCACGTCCTCTTTGAATGAAATTCCGCGGTATAAATAGACGGTGGACTGACATGGGGGCCAAGGTACTATCAACTCGATATCTTCCATGCAACCACTTCTCCTTGTCCTTTTGCTTTCTTCAAGCGGCTCTTTGCTCCTCGCCCCCGCGATCCCCCTGGAGCATCGCACCATGGCTGCGCCATCTCCTCCTCGTCGTCAAATCCTTCAAATAGACTCTGCCGACCACCAACCCAACGGCCCCAGCCCGTCAGGCTCACCTCTTCAAAGCCGACCCCCCGGCAGCGAGCGCCCTGTTGGAGGGACTGCCCCCTCCCAATCGCCGCCTCAGGGTTCCCCACGCCCAGGGGAAACTGTTCCTGGTAGACCCCGTCCGGGCGATGCGCCGCCTGTCAGCGGGGCCATGCCGGGCTCGTCTGGTGTTCCTCCTCGCGGAACGCCCCCAAGTGGGCGTCAGTCGCAGGTTGGCGGGGAGGCAACAGAGGGGAGTGGAGGTGCACAGGGTGGCTTCAATTGGACACTTGCAGCCGTTGGAGGAGGCGTCCTCGCTGTTGCCGGGATCGTTGCCGTCGTGATCGTCGTCCGAAAGCGCTCGGCGCGTAAAACGGAGACACGGTCCGGCAACCCGTACGTTGCGACGGGATCCGCAAGCGCTCCGCCCATGGAATTCGTTGGAGGAGGCATGAAGACTGTATTTTAAGCCTTCGTGGCGGGTCATGTATGTAAATCTCGCTGTTTGTCTTGCCGCCATTCAATTCGCCCTACTCAATTTTCTTAAAAAGATCTGTTTTATTAGTTGTACATGGGACTGAAGGCTTGTTTGTCTGCAACCTCGCTGTGGCAAGTGTCCGCCCCCCTCTTGTTCCTTGGGGGCCTCTCTGTCATGTTTGGGCTGCTTGGCGCCGTAACTGGAGGCTGTCTCTCTTATTCTGTTGACGGAATCGCGTATTACATGGAGTGTCACGGCGAGCATTGCTGCAACAACCCCTGCAACGAAGCAGAGAACCACTGCGTCCCCTTGCCGGCTGTCCCTCCACTTGTCGTCGTGTCAGTCATATTGGGAGTCATCGGATGCTTCCTCTCAGCTCTACTTCTCATCACAAGGCATCGCCTTCGAGCTCACAACCCCTTCTTGCGTACGTCGTCCCTTCTCGACCACTCCGTTGAAACAAATTAACCCCTCCCTCTCCCTTCCGACCACTCCATGCAGAAACAGCCCCATTTCCACATTCTCACTACTTCACTACGAATACATCCGTCCCTCTCCTCGCCCGCGGCGACAACGACCCCACCCCACTCCATTTAAGACCCCTCCCCATTCACGGAGCGTCATCAGTCACCGACAGCTCCTCCTTCGCGTCCGCCGCAACTTCGTCGGCCTCCACCGCCGCGCCGTACGACTCGCCGAAGTATTCAACCGCCGTCAGGTCGAGGCTCTGCGGGGGGGGGTGGGGGGGTCGGAAAGGTCAGTATCGCAGCGCTACCTCCAGAATGCGCGTCAGGTGGACGATGACAAGTGCGGGGGGGAGGTGGAGGGAGAAGCGAAGCTTGACGAGGACGAAAATCTCGGCCATCAAAATCTCCTTGCGCGGGACCTGAAACGCCGCTTCCATCACCTGGGCAGGGGGGGGGGGGGGGGGGG
>JAIYDP010000024.1 GCA_027487435.1 Verrucomicrobiaceae bacterium
AACTGATTTACTGATTTTTATGTTGGATTTACAATGGATACAACTCAGGAAGTTGAAAAATAAAACACACTACATCTTCACCTATTGGGTGAAACAGCAAATTTCAAAATCCCCTCTTCAAATCAGTAAAATCAGCGTAATCAGTGGTTATAACTGCGGATTCTAGGATCAAACGGTGACATTTTTCGCCACGCGCTCGCACAGCACTTCTCGCAAGGGGTCTAACCCAAGCTCGAGTTCCGCAGAAATCGGCAAAATCTCGATCTTAGGAAAGCGCTGGCGGAAACGTTTTAAATTTTCCTCAGCCAGTTCGCTGTCCATTTTGTTTGCCACCACCAACCATGGGAAACGAGCCAAGTCTTCATCGTACTCTTTGACCTCCATCCGTAGGACTTCTAGGTCATCCACTGGATCACGCCCATCGGTGCCTGCCATGTCGATGACAAAAAGCAGCATGTGACAACGAGTGATGTGGCGCAAAAATTCGTGACCCAGACCGCGATTCAAATGCGCTCCTTCGATCAAGCCGGGAATGTCGGCGATGGTGCAACGCTTGAAGCCATCGAATTCTGCTACCCCGACAACGGGCTGAAGCGTGGTGAAGGGATACGATGCCACCTTCGGTTGCGCGTGGGAGAGCTTGCCAATCAGCGTCGATTTTCCTGCGTTAGGAAAGCCCACCAAGCCGACATCAGCGATGCGTCGTAATTCTAAATAAAACACTCCAAAATCCCCATCCGTACCTAATGTATGCTCCACGGGAGTGCGATTCGTCGGCGTCTTATAGCGCCAGTTTCCTTTGCCACCTTTGCCGCCGTTGCAGAGTACAAATTCTTGACCCGCTTCTGTGAGGTCGGCAATCGGCTCCATGTCGATTCCTTCTTCACTGCGTTCCATTTCCACCGCTTCTTGCACGTGTGTGGCAGGAGTGCGATACACCACCGTGCCTGGTGGCACCAAGGCGATGAATGGCTTGCCGCCGCGGCCGGTTTTGCGCCCACCAGCACCGTTATTGCCTGAGTCGGCAATCATTTTTGGGTCATAATGAAATTGCCGCAGGTTGTCGGTGTGGGGCGATACCCGAAGGATCACATCACCACCGTTGCCGCCATCGCCGCCGTCTGGGCCGCCACGCGGTACGTATTTTTCACGCCGAAAGCTAACGACTCCGTGGCCGCCGTTTCCTGCTCTGGCAAATATGCGAATGTGATCGATGAACATAACAATTTCTTTCTGTGGGGCAGCACATGATGAGGGGAAGACACACTTTGTCAACGTGATTCGGCTTTTCACCATCAAGGCAATCTGCTTGAGTCCACTGCATGCAAGAAATCACTCCACTATGAAAGAACGTGCGGATGCCTTACTGATGAGCCGCGGGCTCTGTGAATCGCGAGAACAGGCCAAGCGCCTCATCCTTGCCGGGGAAGTGCGTAGCGGTGACCGACTGATCGAAAAGCCAAGCACCATGTTGCCGATCGATGCTCCCCTCGAGGTCAAAGAAAAACTCAAGTATGTCGGACGTGGAGGGCTGAAAATGGAAGGTGCGCTAGAGCAATTTCAGATCGATGTCAGTGGTTGGGTCTGCGCCGACATTGGCGCTTCAACCGGAGGTTTCACCGATTGCTTGTTGCAACGCGGTGCTGCCCATGTCCATGCTGTTGACGTTGGTACCAATCAACTGGCATGGAAAATCCGCTCCGATCCACGTGTCACTGTCAAAGAGAAATTTAATGCGCGCTACATGACACCTGCTGACATTGGTGAAGCGATCGACCTCGCTGTGATGGATCTCTCATTTATTAGCCTAACGAAAGTACTACCCGCAGTGTTTGGCATTCTGCGCCCGGGCGGCATGGTCGTCTGCCTCATCAAGCCGCAATTCGAACTCGCACGAGAGGACATCAGCAAGGGAGGCATTGTTCGCGACCCCGCTCTGCACCATCAAGCCGTGGAAAAAATCCGGGAATTCGTTCTGGAGCACGGTCGTGAATGGAAGGCCTGCATGGAATCCCCGATCACAGGCACCGATGGCAACCGTGAGTTCCTTGCACAGATTTCTTGACGAAAGCAATTTTCTCCTTATCGTCGCTTCACACCGTATCGGTGGAAAAACAGTAATAACATCGATTGCTTTCATGAAAAAAACTATCGCGTTCCTCTCATCATTTGGCATCCTCGCTTGCGCCTTAGCGCAACCTGCAAAAATTCCGAAGCACGATCACTTCAATGTTGAGACCCTCGTCACTGGGCTTGTTGATGCCATGGAAATGGCGGTGCTACCCACAGGCGATGTATTAATCGCAGAACGCACAGGCTCCCTGAAGTGGTTCTCAGCAACCACCAAGCAGGTCAAAGAGCTGAAAAAATTTGCCGTGTCAGTCAAGACGGGTAACAATTCCCGCGAGACCGGACTCTTGGGTGTCGCGGCTGATCCGAACTTTCTCAAAACCCCTTGGATCTACGTTTGCTATTCTCCCCCAAAACCGGAGGAACATCGTCTGTCTCGTTTTACGTTGCAAAAAGGCGAACTGACCGATGAAAAAATACTCCTCACCGTCCCACAAAGCCGCGCAGATGGGGTTTGCCATGAAGGCGGATCTATCGCCTTTGACAAACAAGGTCACCTCTTTCTCTCTTTTGGCGACAACACCAACCCTTTCGCTGCGGATGGATCTGCGCCGATTAACGAGATCGAAGGCGTGGAGCATCAAAATGCCCAACGCTCCGCTGGTAACACCAACGACCTTCGCGGCAAAATCATCCGCATCAAACCAACTGCTGATGGCCGCTATACGATCCCCAAAGGCAATCTCTTTCCCCCTGGCACGCCGAAAACTCGTCCAGAAATCTTCGTCATGGGCAACCGCAACCCATGGCGCATTGGCGTTGATCAACGCACCTCCTTTCTCTACTGGGGTGAAGTAGGCCCGGATGCTCGCAAAGAGTCGCCTCGCGGCCCAGGCGGCTACGATGAGATCAATCAAGCCAAAACCGCTGGTTACTACGGTTGGCCCTACTTCATTGCGGATAACAAAGCCTACACGGCCTATGACTTTAAAGAGAAAAAGCTCGGAAAACCATTCAACGTCTCTGCTCCGACGAACGAATCGCGCCTCAACACTGGCCTCAAACAACTCCCGCCGCCACGCCCAGCTCTCTGGTTCGTTCAACATTCCTGCCACTGCGCGGCCACTGTTTACTACTACGATGACTATCCCGCTTCTGCTACCAAACTTCCCAAAGAACTGGATCAATGTCTCATCACCTACGATTGGAATAACGGCCACATGCAGTTGACCAAGCTCAACAAAAACAGCGATATGGAGTGGAAAGAGAACTGGCTGTTCGAGAAAAAATTCATCCACCCCTCGGATGTGGAAATGGGCAAAGATGGTTCGATGTACGTTCTCGAATACGGTTCCTCATGGTACGATAGCAAAGACGGCAAACTCAAAAAAATCACTTACAGCACCACTCCGATTTCCGTGGAAAAACAAAAAGTCATCGACCCACGGCTTGCCGGCCTGAAAGAAAACCACCCAGGAACCCTTTTGCTTGCGGAGTCGAACTGCATTTCCTGCCACCAAACGAAGGTGAAATCTGTCGGACCAAGTTACGTCGAAGTCGCAGACCGCTATCGTAAAACAAAAGATGCTGACACCGCATTGATCAAAAAAGTCATGCAAGGCGGTGGCGGAGTATGGGGTGCTGTCCCCATGCCGCCAAATCCGCAATACAATGAAGAGCAAGTCAATCAAATGATCGATGCCATTCTCGCTCTCGAACCGATCGAACATAAAGAATAAACCATCGTTCCTGACCCCTCAGTGACGCACCGACTTTCCTCCAGATTTGTCCTTGGATTTTTGTGACACGCCGCTAGCCTCCAGCCCATGAACCCGTTTGAAGAAGAAAGAGACTTCGGTCCTCAGCCCTTGGATACCCTCATGGAGAAATGGAATTTGGGGAACCACGATCTGGTGTCCGCTTCGCCGGAGCAGCTCAATCACAAGCAAGTGCAAAAAGCCCGAAAAGGCCGCAAGCTTACCTTGCACATGATGCAAAAAGTCACCCGGGCCCTGAACATTGCGGTCTGGCAACGATTGAAACAAAGCGAGCGAGAAGTCTACTTTGAATACCCGCATGCATGGCTTTTTGCCTACGCTAAAGGCTATGAGCAAGGTCGCCAGGATCCGAACGAGTCGCTCCAAGAGTGCCTCAGTCAGCGATGAGCCGCTATCGCATCCATGGTCTCGGACTCGCCGGATGCACCGTTGCTTGGCACCTATGGCAACGCGGGGTGACGTTTTCTATCGCCGATGATGACCAGCCAGGTAGTTCCCATGTCGCCGCCGGTATTGTTCAGCCTGTCACCGGAAAGAATGCCACCATTTCTTGGGAATATGATCATTATTTTTCTCAGGCTGATGCCTTTTACCGACAGGTCGAAGTGCAACTCCAAACCTCGTTTTGGCACCCCCTCGAATCCCTCCGCCTCGTTTCGCTTGCCGACGAAAAAAAAATCTTACCCAAGCTCACCCGTGGCCCTGCCTCCGCTTACTTCCTGGGTGAGCTCCATGATCATCCATGGCCTGGCATGCGCGCCATCCGCTTGCGTGGTGCCGCACGGCTCGATGTTGCCGCATTTGTCGATGCCACCAAGAATTTCTTCGCCTCCTCCCGCAACGATGAGGATGCAACGGGTGCGGAAAACATCCATTGCGGCGGTGCCAAAGGCCTGATCGCCCATCATCCCCGCGTTTGGCCGCATCGCTGTGCCAAAGGAGAAATCCTCACCGTTCATGCACCCACATGGCAGCAATCCCGTCTCGTTTCCGCTGGAGCTTGGCTCGTTCCCATTGGTCGCGATTGCTACAAAATTGGAGCCACCTACGAATGGGATCATCTCGATCAACACCCCACAGATGAAGGGCGTGCTTGGCTCGAAAATGCCGCCGCTCGCTTGGGCGGCAGCGAGTTTTCTGTTCTCCGGCACGATGCTGGCATCCGCCCCATCGTCCGCAAGAGCCAACCGATCATTGGCCGGGAGCCGCTGAGCCAATCGATCGTCTTCAATGGCCTAGGCTCCAAGGGTTCGCTCTACGCCCCGGCCTGCGCACGCAGCCTTGTCGCCCACTTGCTTGACAGTGATGCTCTCGACCCCTCCATCAGCGCAGCCGACTACTTTGCCAGAAAAATCCCACTCGATTGATCATCGTAGTTTCGTGAAATCATTGAGTTCCCATGTTCTTTTGAGAGGCAAATCTTTGGCGCGCCGCTCTCTCAAATTGCGTATTCGTTGAAAAAATCTTTTTTTATGTTTGCTTTTTCCGGTCGAAAAATTCAAATCGCTTCCATGAAAAAGATCAATTGCGCTTTGATTTCGATGATTTCACTCGCTCCAACGGCTTCTTACGCGTGGCAGCCTGGCCCTTCTGCAGGTGCTCCGCTTACGGGTTTCACGGTCGATACATCCAATCGTGCGGATGTGCTTTCTTTTTACCACCACATTTACCAAGCATCCGAAAATCATGAGCATTTGATGCAATGGACGGGAAATCATGGTTCCTGCGCCGCGGGATCGGTCTCCGACGTTTTCGTTCAGGCCATCCAACGTCGAGTCAATTATTATCGCGCCATGGCAGGCGTTCCCGCAAACGTTATGCTGAATACGGCTAGTACCATTGTGCAGGGGGCTCCAGGATATGATGCGCCAAGTGATACCACCAAGACAACGGCTGCGCAGCGATCCGCGTTATTGATCAGTCGCAACAATCAACTCACGCACACTCCGTCAGCCAGTTCGCTATGTTTTGATGTGAGTGGGGGAAATGGAAGCTACATGGGCAACATCGCACTAGGTGTTTACGGCATGACTGCGATGAATTATTACATGGCTGAAGATGAATTCAATTTGGATGTAGGACACCGTCGTTGGCTGCTTCAGGATCGCGCCACAAACTTTGCAACTGGTGATATCCCGCCTGTAGGAGATCGCTTTGCAGCGAATTCGCTATACATGCGCCAACGCCCTGCGGAAAACGCTGTGGTTACCCCAAAATTTGTGCCATGGCCCGTTGGGTACACTCCGTGGCCACATACCACACCTTATTGGTCCTTGAGTTATGCTGGAGCAGATTTTTCCAGCGCTTCGGTTAGCGTCACTCGCAATGGCTCGCCGGTCAGCTTGTCCATCGTCAGTCGCAAAACGGGCTTTGGTAACAACAGCATCGCTTGGAAAATGCTTGACTTTCCTCAAGTGAAAACAGACTCGTCGTATTCGGTGATTGTCTCCGGCATTGGCGGAAGCGGGGTTCCTACATCGCATAGCTATGATGTTACCTTTTTTGATCCTGCCTCCATTCCCGACGGTCCTGTGATCACGGGGGCGGCTCAAGCCACGTTCCCCGAAGAGATCTATCAATTTTCTCCTACCGCATCGGCTGATGAATATCGCTTGGAAATTGGCCAGCTTGCCAGTGCTACTTTTGAAGAAGGCGCGGAAGATGCAACCGCATCCTTGATCATCAATGGTCCAGTGACGGGATATGCCCTACGGCAAACAGACCTCAAACAAGCGGGTGCTAAGGCGTTTCGTTTGGCCTTTACCGATTCTCTGCAAACGGAGCAATGGTTTGCGATGGATCGCGTCATTGTTCCCAATTCAGCTTCTACGATCAATTATCGAATCAGAAGGGGATACATGCATACACAAACGACATTTGACGTGGATTACTCCACGGACGATGGCGCGAATTGGACAGTGTTACCCGGCTCTACACTCGTTGGGCTGAAAGATGATTTTCCTTCCGATTCTTCCTTCTCGGCGCGTTCGATTTCGTTGCCCTCAAATTTGCTCAATCATCCTGTAAGATTCCGCTTCCGTTACTCAAAAGCGAAAAACGGATTAACATTCTTAGCGAGTCAGTTGCCGGAAGTTGGCGTTTTCGTCGATTCGATATCCTTCACCAATTGCAATACTCTATCGCAGAGAACCCAGACTCTCCTTCCTAGCTCGGCAACACAATTTCCTTTCAATGCCACAACCGCAGGTGGAACTTTGGTCAATAACGCCAACTATTTGCTGCGTGTGCAGCCACGTTTTGCTTCATCATGGTTGGGCGCTGGAAATTCGATGGTTGTATCGGCTAGCGATGGCGGTATCACGCCAAACGTGCCTCCGACTCTCAACGCCATTGCAAATCCGCCTGCGATCAATGAAGATGCTCCTGAACAATCGATCGCATTGTCAGGGATTTCTGCAGGTGCAGGCGATGTCCAACAACTCGCTATTTCGGCAAGCAGCAGCAACAGCAGCCTGATAGCCAATCCCGTAGTGGATTATAATCCCGAGACTTCCGTGGCATCCGTGCGTTATACGCCGGTTCCTAATGCTTCTGGCACGGCGACGATCACCGTCACGGTGAATGACGGGCAATCGGAAAACAATACGGCCGCTCGCAGCTTCCTCGTTACTGTTCGTCCGGTGGACGACGCCTCGACAGTGGATGGCATAGCCAATGTGGAAATGGATGAAGACACGTTTTTCACCATGCCATTTTCGATTTCTGATATCGATAGCCCAGTCACTTCCGCAAGCTTCAAATTCGTATCGAGCAATACGGTTCTTTTGGGAAGTAGGGCGTTTTTGGTTACGGGCACCGGGGCGGACCGCACATTGCGCATCACTCCTACCCTCAATCGAAGTGGCACAGCGACTGTGACGATGACAGTCACCGTCAATCGACTTCACGTGATCCGTCAGTTCCAAGTAACCGTAGCATCAGTGAACGATGCGCCATTCATTGCAAGGCCGCCCAAACTTAGCACAATGAAAGAAGACGCGAAACTCACAGTGCTACGTATTTCCGGGATAAGCCCAGGTCTGTTAGAAACCCAGCACTTGACGATCACTGCGGAGTCTTCTGACCCAAACATTGTACCTCATCCCCAAATTACGCACGTTCCTGGAACCGCCATCGCGACAATGAGCTACATGCCTGCTGCGAATGCCCACGGCACGGTAAATATCATGCTCAAGCTGGAAGATGGCGCATCTCTGAACAATCAGACGACCTACACCATGCCATTGGTGATCACGCCCGTCGATGATGCTCCTATCATTTCTGCAATCGCTCCGATCAGTGTGGTAAAAGACGCTGCAATTCCCCAGGTTTCCTTTTCGGCCACCGATGTCGAGACTGCTGCGGAATCGTTGGTTTATACCCTCGCGAGCTCGAACGTTAAACTACTGCCGCTCGCAAATATCGTCCGCCAAGCAGCAGGTGGCGACAATACACTGACACTGACTCCATTGCCGAACGTCACTGGCAAAGCGACAATCAGCATCAAAGTATTTGATGGAAAACATACCACGACCAGAACCTTCGTTGTTACGGTAACTCCGTAGCCTATTGATTTTCGATTCGCTTTGACATTTGCCAAGGATCGGTATCACTTCAGCGGAGATGATTCGCCCGATTTCATGGTTAGGAGTGACCACCCTGTGCTTCATTCGCTATATGGGGCAGCTCTCGCTGCTCGCACGCGACGTTGCTGAGTCGTTAGCGAAAGGCAAAATCCGTATGCGTATGGTGGTGCATCAAATCGCAGAGATCGGTTATCGATCCCAACCCGTGGTGCTGGTGACAGGGGCGTTCACGGGTGCGGTTTTGACGGCGCAATCGATGTTTCAATTTGAAAAATTTGGCATGCAGACCATGGGCGGTGCTCTCGTGAGCGTGGCGATGTTGCGTGAGCTTGGCCCTGTCGTGACGGGATTGATGCTAGCGGGGCGCGTGGGTGCATCCATGGCCGCTGAAATCGGCACGATGAAAGTAACCGAGCAGATTGATGCGCTGCGGGTGATGAATGTGCATCCCGTCGATTACTTGGTCACTCCCCGAATGCTGGCCATGCTGCTCGCCATTCCGTTGCTCATCGGCGAAAGCGCGGCATTGGGCATCGTGGCATCCAATCTGGTAGGAATCGAAGTTTTCGGCGTAGGCGAAGCCTATTGGAAATTTCAGATGGAAAAATATACCGACCTTACCGATGTGAGCTTCGCGTTGATCAAAGGCCTAGTTTTTGGCACCATCATCATCGTGGTATCTTGTCATCAGGGACTCGTCGCTAGCCAAGGTGCTGCGGGTGTCGGTCGTGGAACCACTCGGGCGATGGTGTATTCCTCGTTGTTGATTTTGATCGCCAACTTTATTTTGACCTTATTGCTGAACCAAATTTTCCCTGCGGGTCAGCAACTGGGATGAGTAAACCCGAGATCCGAAGTAGCGTGCGAGGCAGGCTTTGGATTTCGGGGTAAAAAGAAAAGGCCTGGATCAAACTTCAAACAATGAGGTGACGGACTGCCCGCCATGGATACGGCGTATGGCTTCCGCTAAGAGTGGTGCGACATCAACGGCGTGAACTTTATCGCCGTGCGCCATCGGCACGGAATTCGTTGTGATGACTTGGTCGATGACAGATTTGCTGATTCGTTCGCGTCCTAGGTCGCCGAGAACGGCATGCGAAACCCCAGCGAAGATGCGTTTCGCTCCATGACGTTGCAAAATTTCCGCCGCAGCACATAAGGTGCCTGCTGTTTCGGTCATGTCGTCACAAATCATCACGTCTTTGCCATGGACATCACCAATGACGTTCATGGCTTCCACACGAGTGGCGCTAACGCGGTGCTTGGCAACGATGGCAAGATCCGCCTTGAGGGCATCGGCATACGCGCGCGCAAGCTTTACGCCGCCGACATCGGGCGATACCACTGTGAGATTTCCATCGTCGCCTACTCCTTGCTGACGCAAGTAGTGAATGAGTGCAGGTTTGGCGTAGAGGTGATCTACCGGTATGTCAAAAAACCCTTGAATTTGCGGGGCATGCAGATCCATGGTGATGACGCGATCAACGCCGGCCTCGGTGAGGATGTTGGCGACAAGTTTTGCGGTAATCGGCACGCGAGGCTGATCTTTGCGATCTTGGCGAGCGTAACCAAAAAAAGGCATGACAGCATTGATGCGTCCCGCGCTTGCGCGCCGTGCAGCATCCACCATGATGAGCAATTCCATGATGTTGTGATTGGTGGGCGGACAAGTGGGCTGAATGATGTAAACATCGTCACCGCGGATGTTTTCATTGATTTTGACAAAAGTCTCACCATCGGGGAAGGCGGTGACATGAACATCGGCGAGTTCCGTTCCCAGATTGGAAGCTATATTTTTTGCCAATGTCGAATGTGCTGTCCCGGTGATAAGTTTCATGCGCTGGGGCAGCATGAACCGATACAAGGAAGACTGCAATGCTAGGTAACAAAAAATGTGACACGATTTGTAGCGATGGCAGATGCCTTGTTTTTCGACGTGGTTACCGCTCCAAGCCAAGCCCCCTAGAAAACATTTCACGCTGCCACGATGCGCGTCAGAAGACAGTCTTTTTCGCGACTTCATGAGGCAGGCAGGTAGTTTTTGCCGACGTCGACATCTCTAGCTGTAGTCTTCAGGGAGGTGGTGAAGAGGGGGCAATGCAAAGTGACTTACACTTTGTGTTTGTAGGGAAAGTGATGAATAAGGGAGCAAGAGAGAAGGCAGGGGGAGAGAGATTTCTGGGGGATGTTGTAATGAATGGTTGGGAAAAAGGTGGTGTTGGGGAATACAAATGCCTATTTGGGACAAAATGTCGCGGTTTTTGGGTATTTTCGCGGAAAATGGGCTTCCGCATAGCGGGAGTAGGTTTGCAGGACTGAAACACCCCAGAATTTTGTGACTCGTTATGCGCTGAGGGTGTTTATGGAATAATGAGGCAGGCAAGATGCCTGCCCTACGGAGGAGATTGGCATGGCGCTTGGAAAGTGCCGCCACGTTAGAAAGATTCGAAGAGATCCATTTGGGGGGAGGGGGAGTGGGGCATGGCTTCTTGGGGGCGGGTGTTTTTGGGGCGGGGGCCTTGTTTTTTGGACTCGGGGCGGGTGGAGTGGAGTTCTAGGTGGCTGAGAATCGCTTTGGCGCGATCGATGACGGGCTGGGGTAGGCCAGCGAGTCGGGCGACTTGGATGCCGTAGGATTTATCGGCAGTGCCGGGGAGGATTTTGCGGAGGAAGATGATTTCTTCGTTCCATTCGCGGACGGCGACGTTGAAGTTAGCGACGGCGGCGCGGGTCTCGGTGAGGTCGGTGAGCTCGTGGTAGTGCGTGGCGAAGAGCGTGCGGCAGCGGGTGATGTCGTGGAGGTGCTCGGCGACAGCCCAGGCAATGGAGAGGCCATCGAAGGTGGCGGTGCCGCGACCGATTTCATCGAGGATGACGAGGGAATTTTCGCTGGCGTTGTTGAGGATGAGCGCGGTTTCGTTCATTTCCACCATGAAGGTGGATTGGCCGCGCGAGAGGTCATCGGAGGCACCGACGCGGCAGAAAATGCGGTCGGTGATGCCGATGGTGGCGCTTTCGGCGGGGACGAAAGCTCCAATTTGTGCCATCAGGGTGATGAGTGCGACTTGGCGAATGTAGGTGGATTTTCCGGCCATGTTGGGGCCAGTGATGATGTGGATGAGCGCGTCTTCGGGGTGGAGCGCGGTGTCGTTTGGCACAAAGGTTTCGCTGACGAGGGTTTGTTCGAGCACAGGGTGGCGGCCATTGATGATTTCGAGGCGGCGGGAGATTTCGAGGGTGGGGCGAGTGTGGCGGAATTTTTGCGCGGTTTCGGCGAGGGAGGTGAGGGCATCGAGCGTGGCGATGGCGGCGGCGGTGCGCTGGAGCGCATCGAGGTGGTCGGCGACGTGGCGGCGGAGTTGCAGGAAGAGTTCGAGTTCGAGCTGGCGGGAGCGTTCCTCGGAGCCGAGGACTTTGTTTTCCATTTCCTTGAGGGCGGGGGTGACGTAGCGCTCGCAGTTGGCCATGGTTTGCTTGCGGGTGTAATCGTCAGGGACCTTGGCGAGGTTGGCACTGGTGATCTCGATGAAGTAGCCGAAGACGTTGTTAAACTTGATTTTTAGGGAGTCGATGCCGCTGCGTTGGCGTTCGGTTTCTTGGAGTTTGGCGATCCAGCCTTTGCCGTCGCGGGAGATGGAGCGCAGTTCGTCGAGTTCGGGGGAGTAGCCATCGCGGATAATGCCGCCGTCTTTGAGGTTGGCGGGGACTTCCTCGGCGAGGGCATCGCGGCAGAGGGTGCAGAGCGAGGAAAAATCCTCCATGCCCTCGGTAAGGAAGGTGAGATTTTTTTCTGCGAGAGGTAGGGCGGCTAGGTGCTGGCGAAGTGCGGGTATGAGTTCGAGCGAATGCGTTAGAGCCTGGAGGTCGCGAGCATTGCCGCTGCCTTGGGCGAGGCGGCTGGTGGTGCGCTCGATATCGCGAATGCCGCGCAGGGTATCGCGCGATTGTGAGAGGAGAAATGGCTCGGCGAGCAGGGCGGCAATGATGTCTTGGCGTTGGTGGAGGAGGTCGATGTCGCGTGAGGGGTGGAGCACCCATTCGCGGAGCATGCGGGCGCCCATGGGCGTGAGGGTGCGGTCGAGCACGCCGAGCAGGGTGTGATCTTTACCCGAGCGCGAGTCGATGAGGTCAAGGTTGCGCTGCGAGGCGGCATCGATGAGCATGGTGTGAAGCGACTCGCGGACACGCAGGGCGCGGAGGTGGGAGCAATTTCTGCGAAGTTGGTGGATCAGGTAGTGGAGCGCCGCGCCAGCCGCGCCGATGGCAGCGGGGAGGTCGGCACAGCCGAAACCGTGGAGGGATTTCACGGCGAAATGGTCTTCGAGGAGTGGGCGCGCTTGGCCGGGGAGGAAGGTGTAGCCATCGTAGGCGAGGGAGTTTTTGAGTGCGCCGAAGGTAGCGGTTTGGTCTTCGGGGATGAGCAGCTCGGAGGGAAGGAGGCGAGCAAGTTCGTCTTGCAGCAGGGTCATGTCGCTGAACTCGGCGACGGTGAACTCGCCGGTGGAGTGATCGATGCAGGCGAGGCCGAGCATTTTCGACTGGAGGCAGACAGCGGCGAGGTAGTTCGGGCGTTGTTGATCGAGCAGGTTGGCGTCATCGATGGAGCCAGCGGTGAGGATGCGAGTGATTTCGCGTTCGACGAGTTTTCCTGGCTTGGGGTCGGACGTTTGTTCGGCGATGGCGACGCGCAGACCTGCTTTGAGGAGTCGGGCGATGTACGATTCTGCCGCATGCCACGGGATGCCGCACATGGGGGTGAGGTGTCGCTTGGTGAGAGCAACGTTGAGGATGGGCGCGGCGGTTTTCGCGTCCTCGAAGAACATCTCGTAAAAATCACCGAGCCGGTAGAGCAGGATGATGTCTGAGGGCAGAGTGCGACGGATGGCCTGGTATTGGGCCATCATCGGGGTTGTTTCGCTGCCGCTCATGTGTCTGGGAAATGTTTAAGGAATAGAGTGAAATACACGCAAGCAAGGGCTTCGTGAAATCAGACGAAGCGACGAATCAACAAAGAAGAATTGTGCCCGCCAAAGCCAAAGCTATTCGACAGAGCGATGTCCACTTTGGCTTCGCGAGCGGTGTGGGGAACGTAGTCGAGATCGCACTCGGGGTCGGGTTGATCAAGGTTGATGGTGGGCGGGATGATATTTTCCTGCATGGCCATGAGGCAGGCCGCGATCTCGATACCGCCAGCGGCACCGAGCATGTGTCCGGTCATGGATTTTGTGGAGCTAACGATCAGCCCTTCCTTAGCATGCGAGCCGAAAGTTTTTTTGATGGCTTTTGTTTCGCAGACATCGCCAAGACCTGTGGAAGTGCCGTGTGCGTTGACGTAGTTGACTTGCTCGGGATTGATGCCGCCGTGGCGGAGGGCCATATCCATGCAACGGGCAGCGCCTTCTCCTTCCGGGTGCGGGGAGGTCATGTGATAGGCATCGGCACTGAGACCGTAGCCGATGAGCTCGGCGTAAATGCGTGCGCCGCGTTTTTTGGCGTGTTCGAGTTCTTCGATCATCAGCACGCCAGCGCCCTCGCCCATGACGAAGCCATCGCGCCCGACATCAAAGGGACGTGAAGCTTTTTCTGGTTCGTCATTGCGGGTGCTGAGAGCCTTCATGTTGCCGAAACCCGCGAGGCCGCAGGGGAGGATGGAGGCCTCGCCGCCGCCGCAAAGGAAGGCATCGGCATCGCCAAACTTGATGATGCGCCAGGCTTCGCCAATCGAATGATTGGAAGTAGCGCATGCCGTTACGATGGCCATATTTGGGCCGCCGAATCCATACTCCATGGAAACGATGCCGCTGGCGATATTGGCGATCATCATCGGGATCAGAAACGGCGAAACGCGGCCAGGCCCGCGACTGACGAGCTTGCTGTGCTCTTCTTCCAGCGTGCCAAGGCCGCCGATGCCACTGCTGACCATCACGCCAACGCGATGCTTGTCCACGGCTTCTGGATCCAACCCACTATCGACCAATGCCATGCGCGCCGCGGATACGGCAAATTGCACATAGCGATCAGCGCGGCGACAATCTTTCGGATTGTTGAAAAATGGCGTCGCATCGAAGTTCTTCACCTCGCCGGCGATGTGTGTGGTATAGCCAGTCGTATCCATGGAAGTGATGCGGGAAATGCCACTGCGGCCCTGTTTAAGGCCCTCCCACGTCGTGGAGAGATCGTTTCCTACGGGGCTAATGCAGCCGATGCCGGTGATGACTACGCGTCGTTCGTTCATAGTAAATAGCGGTGAATGAAAGGTGAAAAAGTGGGCCCGACAGGAATCGAACCTGTACCTACGGCTTCGGAGACCATCGTCCTATCCATTGGACTACGGGCCCATCTTTTCATGTGGCGGGCGGGCACTATAGGCTCTCTCGCGTAATGCTGGCAAGTGCGGAGTGAGAAATTTGCGCTTCTGCGCAACACGTCTGTCGACGGAGATACGTTTTTTTCGTAAAAACATTCGACACCTTCGCCGCCGTGGGTGCATAGTTCCAGCAGTATGGGCAAATTATGGTTGATAGCAGCAAGGCCGAAAACACTACCCGCAGCCATCGTGCCGGTTTGGTGTGGCTGCGTTTTGGCATGGAAACTTGAAGGAAATTGGTCGGCTTGGTTGGCATTTTGTACGGTAGTCGGTGCCGTTTGTATCCAAATTGCGACGAACTTTTTCAATGATGCTATCGATGCCGAAAAAGGCGCGGATACGGTTGCTCGGATCGGCCCCACGCGGGTGACAGCGAGTGGCTTGATCTCGCGCAAGGCGGTATTTGTCGCGGCGGGAGCGTTCTTATTGCTGGCCATCGCTTGCGGGGTGGTGCTGTTTCGTGCAGCGGGCTGGCCGATATTGTGGATTGGCCTGCCATCGCTGTATTTGGCCTATGGCTACACCGGCGGGCCGTTTCCGCTTGCGTATCGAGGCATGGGCGAGTTGTTTGTGGTCGCATTTTTCGGCATCATCGCGGTGATGGGCACCGTGTTCGTGCAGACCGGTGAATGGCGCGAAGAAGCTGCTTTGCTCGGATTCCAAATCGGCCTGCTCTCCGCCGTGTTGATCTCGATCAATAATCTGCGCGACCGAGAAGAAGATGCAACGACAGGAAAAAACACCCTCGCCGTGCGCCTCGGCGATCTGCCAGCGCGCTTGGTGATCTGGGCGGAGATTAAGGTGGCAGCCTTGAGTGGAATTTTTTGGTTCAAACATGCCATTCCCAGCTTGGTGCTGGCGACCTTACCGATCTGGACCTTAGGAACCTACTTGGCATGGCGTGTTTTGCGCGAGCCAGCAGGAAAACGCATGAACCAACTGCTCGCGATGGGTGGACTGCTCTTGGTGCTTTTCGCCATGGCCTTTCAGATCGCGGCATTGGTATGAGGGACGGGAAATGAATTACGCTTTGGGCCCAAACTCCATTCAGGATGGAAAAGTCGCTAGCTTTTCGTCCCTAAATGGATTTAGGTAGGAAAAGGCACGGGGTTTGGCTCCCTAAATCGATTTAGGACGGAAAAGGCACGGGGTTTGGTTCCCTAAATGGATTTAGGAAGGAAAAGGCACGAGGTTTTGGCTCCTAAATCGATTTAGGACGGAAAAGACACGGGGTTTTGGCTCCTAAATCGATTTAGGGCGCAAAAGCCAGAAGGTTTTGCCTCCTAAAACGCGTCAGGACGCAAAAGGACGACCCTTTTGGCTCCTAAAACGATTTTTGCTCGTGCCATGAAGTCTTGTGAAAATCTCCGTGGCGGAGGAGTCCCGCCTCCCAGCCTTTCTGTTGCCTGTTTGGCTGGGAGGCGGACACCTCCGCCACGGTCTCGCTTTTTTCCACCTGCGGAAAACCATAAGACTTGATGCGCGGCAGAATCGTTACGTTTGGCAGCCTGCCTTCCTCCATGGCTCATTGCGACTTGGCTTGATGCGGGCGAGTTTACCATGATGCAGACCTTCCGCACTCTTTGCTTTACTGAGGTTGGCAAATCTGGAATCTTGCCTTTGCTGATGTGGATACATTCGGCAGCACCTTGAGAAAGATCATTGAAAAGAAACGATATATGAATACTGACGAATGCTTCCATGTTTTAGAAAAGACCGGCTGGTTCGCTGGCTGGTCTGCCGCCGCTCTCGAATCCGCGAGGATGACCATCGAGGAAAATCAACAATTTCGAGACGAAAATTGTTTCCCAGGCAATGCGATGATTTCCGCATGGGGTGACAGCGAGTGCGTATATGATGATGATGCCTACACGCAGGTTGTGAAGGAATTTAGCGACAGTTCCCATGGCTTCTTTCAGCCCGAGAACATCACGGAGGTCTGGAAAGATCTGGGAGATGATGATTACGAGATCGAAGTCTCCTTTGAATGCAATTCCAAAACCTACAGCCGCACGCTAGATTACAAAGGTGACTGGCTTGATCTCGCGATATGCGACCTCATCAACCTTGCCATGGCGGATGGAGAACTACCGCTTTGCTTTTACATGCCCAATGTCGGCTTTGGGCAAGAATTTGGTTTCATGCTTGTCCCTGAAAGCCTCATTTCAGCCTTGATCGAACAAGAGATTCTGCGTCCTGCGGAGGAAACGAACGACCAAGATTTTGATGCCAGCGACATAGATTTCGATATGACATTTCTCGAAATATTGGAACTGGCAGATCAATTGGAAGATCCGACAATTTTTGAAGATGACTTCGGAAAACTGCCCGAGCATTTGGAGATCCTTATCCGAGGTGATCTAGGAAAATTTATCGCAGCAGTGGCTGCGGGTGCAGACATCAATGCCACGTCCAGCACTGGAGCACTGACACCGTTGCGAATCGTCACCCACGAAGATTCCGCTCTTGGCATGGAATGGCTTCTGGCGCAGCCGCAGCTGGACATCAACCAAGCGGACCCGGAAGGAGACACCGCTCTGAGCTGGGCCATTCAAGACGGCCGCAATGACCGAGCAATGCAGCTCATCAATGCCGGTGCCGATGTCCATTTCCTCAACAAAGCTGGCAAGAACCTCGTACAATTCGCGACGGAATACGGAAATACCGAAATGGCGGGAGTTCTCAAAGGAATGGGAGTGGGCTAAATGCGCCGAGCTTAGGGTAGCCCCGCGTGCAGCGTGGTTACATAACTAGCAGCACGAGCTGGACTTCCCTCTCGGTGATGGCGAGCGCAGGACACCTTGGCTTCTGGTTTCTCAAGTGGAAACTACTCACTTGGGAAGTTTCTCGTAGAGCGCGTAGCCGCCGGCGACGAAGAGTCCGGCGATGCTCAGCCAGAGGCCGATGTCCCACAGTCGGGACGGGGTGAGGCGCTGATCACAGCGGCGATAGCGGAAAAATAGTGCGGCGACTCCCAGCAGCGGCAGCATCAGCGCTCCCATGAAACCACCAGCTAGCACGAGTTGCTTGGGGGCTTTGAAATAAGCGAAGCTCGCGAGGAATAATAGTGGCAGCCCGATGTTGAAGCAGCGCACCCAGAAGCGTCGGGATTTTTCTGTGCCATCGGAGATGCCGAAAACGCGCAACGCATCCGCACAGACGAGGGCATGGCTGGCGGTGGCGACGAAAAATGTGGAATACAAGACGGCAAAGGCACCGAGCAAAAACACCGCCTCAGCAGCGGATCCGAAGACTGGCACGTACATTTGCCCCAAGGTGCGAACCATTTGCTCGTCATCGGGATCTAGGCCGGTGCGGCCAAGGATCGCAGCGCCAAGCAAATAGAAGGCAATGGTAGCGACGGTGTAAACGATCATCGAGCACCATGCATCCCACTTCAAGACACGGATCCAGCCGCGGGCGCGTTGCTCCCACTCCGGCGAGTCATCGCGCGGGCCAGTCCATTTTGCGTAGCCTTTTTCCATGCACCAATAAGGATATTGGATCAGTTCGGTAGCTCCCACGCCGATGATGCCAAAGGCGGCGAGCGCGAAGGCGAGGCCTTTTCCTTCGGGAATTTTGAAGCTCAGGCCGCTGACAAAATCGTCCCATGAAACTCGCCACTCGGGTAACATTTGCAGGTAACACAAATTGAACACGGTGACCAAGGTGAAGGTGGCGACAAGGGCGGTGGAAACATTTTGAATCATGCTGTAGCGACCGATCACTAACAAAACAATGGAGATGACAGTGACGATGGTAGCCCAAAGCAAAGGATCATTCGAGCTCGCAGGCTCCTTGCCTTGCCATTTTGCTAGTTCGGCGGTGGTGTTTTTTTTGGTTTCTTCTAATGCGGCCAGTTGTGGAGCCATGCTATCGTTGCCAGCGAAGCGGGCGCTGATGCTCTCGGCGACTTGCAAGCGAATCTCGGCATCTTGGCGTATGTTCGCTTCTTTTCCTGCGGCGGTGAGGGGCGTGCGGATGGAAAGAGCTTGGCCGACGCCGCCGATGATGCCGCCGAGTTGGATCAGGGCGACGACGGTAAAAATCATCCAAAACCAGCATATCCAGTTCACCCGCTTGCGGGGGCCGGGGACTTCATTTAGTCCTTCGAGAGTGGTTTTGCCGTTGGTGATGGTGTAGCGTCCGAACTCGATCTGTACGAAAACTTTGATCAAGCAGCCAATGATGATCAGCCAAAGCAGAACGAAGCCCGCTTCGGCACCTACGGCGGTGGTGGCGATCAATTCACCAGATCCCACGATGGAGCCAGCGATGATCAATCCGGGCCCAAGTTGTCGAAGAATGCCAGAAAGCGTGGTGGGTGGATTTTGACAAGCCGATGTCTCATTGGGTTCGCTCATGCGTGCGATGCTGTGCGCAGGAGCGAATCAGGTCAATGCGGATTTGTGGCTTACGCGCTTGGATCATCGTCATCAGCTTTTGCCGAGGACTTGAGCTTGGGAACGGTGGGTGGTTTTTCGGGAATGAGCGTCTCGACTTGATCGGATTCAACCCAGCCACTGCTTTGGGTCGCGAAAGAAACGTAACACCATTTGCCCGTGCGGCGGATGATGCGGCAGAGGCTGCCTGGGGGCACTGCGTTCTCCATGACTTCGCCTGAGGTGCGGCTGGCATCGGTGCGAAGCACGGCATTTTCTCCGGTAATGACGGCTTGCTGCTCGAAGGGGGCAAAGATGGCATCGTTCGGATAGTAGCGCCACGCAAGGATCGAGGCTGCGAGCAGGAACGGAGCAAAGATCAGGGTGATGAGGGAAAGAATGCGGAATTTGCTGCCAAAGTTGGTGGCGAAAATCAGCGTGATGGCGAGGACGATAGCCCAAAGTGCGCCCCAAGTAGCGTTCTTGATCCACGCGAGGGGGAGTTTGCCGAGTGTGAGTTGGTAATCGGGACGTTTGATGGTGATGGAGCCGAATTTTCGCTCCAAAAATCGGAGATTTTGATTCGCTTCAATCAGAGTAGGGTCGCTCATCAAAGCACGGCGATAGTAAAGAGCGGCATGCCCCGGTAATCCCATGCGGTAGCAAGCATTGCCGATGTTGTATCGGGTCTGAGGACTAAGGGATTCGTAAGAGCCGGCGGCGAGCCAAGCTTCGATGGCCTCTTTGTTTTGCCCTTTTTTGTAAAGTTCCTCGGCGTTTTGCGGGACGGGTGGTGGTGGGGTGGATGAAGAAGTTTCCTGAGCATCGGCATGAGGGAGGAACAAGAAAAGCAGAAGCAGCGGTAGCAGCTTGCGGAGCGTTGCGAGGATTTGTGATTTCCGCGATTGAGGAATGGGAACTTGGGATGGTTCGGGGAGGAAGCATTGGAGGTCACGTTCTTCGATGACCTTAGCAAGATCGGGGTTTTGGTTGTGGTGATGCCAGCGTTCGATGAAGCGCGCGGCGTCGCGAAGGAAGTTTTCGTTGCTTGATTTGGTGAGGTTTTTCCAATCGTTGCGTTGCTGTTGGACGTGGGTGGCAGGTTGCAAGCGATTGAGCCACTGGCGCTTAGCGATGACGATCAATAGGGCAAGGAAAAGAGCTGCGGGGATGAAGTGCCAGAAATCGGCAGAGAGAGAAGATGGGTGCGGATTGAGAATGGGCGCGTTCGATATCAGGCCAAGAATGTCGGACATGCGTTCTACTGGCACATCTGCCGCGGGTGGAGCGGATGGGCTGATAAACGAAGGGACGTTGGTGGACGGCAATAGGGTGAGAGCGATGGGGGAGCTGCTGAGGGTCTGGTATTTTTCGAGGATGGGATCAAAGAAGCTGAAGTTAAAAGGAGGAATGACCGTCTGGCGCTGGGTGGGGCGCATGAATTGAGTAAAGCGGATCATGCCGCGGCCATAGCGGCGTTCCTCACCGAGCTGGCTGCGGGTGGCATCGTAGAGCTTCCAGCCTTCGGGATCCGAGAGCTTTGGTGCATCGAGCGAATCAAGGTTGCCAGAGCCGGAGATTTCAATATCGACGTTGACGGGGTCACCTTCGCGAACTTCTTTTTCGCTGACGCCAATGTCCATGGTAAAACTCCCTACGGCATTGGTGAAGGAATCAGGCGCGCCCTCGGGAAGAGGACGAGATTCGATTTCGAGCTTAGGAGTCGTGATGTTGATAGGAATTAGATCGCTTACCGAACCAAAAGGACCAAAGCTGACAAGATCGGTGATGAGGCGGATTTTCGCAGGGCCGATGGAAACTTTTCCGGCTTTGATGGCACTGAAGTTGCTAGGGTAGGTGGCGACTTGGCAGTTTTGACCAAGAAGCACGGCGAAGCCAGGCTGTGGCCGGGGTTCGAAGCGCCAAGCTGTTACGGAATTGCGCTCAAAGTCGGGTATGCCCCATTCTTCGACATCGATGTCGGCGGGAAAATAGACTTTCAGTTCCACAGGGACAATCTCACCCTCATAGGGATTGGTTTTTGCCGCGCGGAAAAAGGAGGCATAGCGCACGCGGCGATTGTCAACGATCACTTCTTGCGTGCTAATGTCCTGAGGATTGATGACTTCCAGGGTCAAGGCCTTAGTGAAAATTTCCTTGTTCGGGTAGCGCAGGGAGATGGCAGGAATGGTATAAGTGCCTTGGGTGGTAGCACTCACGATGAACTGATAGACTTGTGCGATATTGCGAGAGGGCAGGGTGATGGTATTTGGCCCGAAGCCGCGCTTTTGAATATTTAGGCCAAAAATCGGCTCGATAGGGAAATTTTCTGGGCCCTGTGCATCGACGAGGATGAACTCAAGGATGGCTTTTTCGCCTGGCAGCAGATAATGGCTTGAAAGGCTCGCTTCAACCGTTTGCGCGTGACTTGGGAGCAAGCTGGCAATCCAGTAGAGGCAGGGAATGAGGAGTAAGCGAAGATGGCGCATGGAGTGAGGTTGCGAGGTTAGGAGGAAATGGTGCTTCGTTTTTACGAATGAGGATGGGATGTAGTGTTACCAATTTTTTTCGGGTTCTCGCTGGCGGTATTCGCCGGGGGCAGTGAGTCCACGTTGAAGGTCGGCATTTTCATTGAGCTTGCGGAGAGCTTGTTCTTTCGGCGTTTCGCCTGGTTTACGATCTTTGCCGTATTCGTTTTTCGGATCGGGCTTTTTGTCCTTGGGCGGGCCATTTTTGCCGTCCTTAGGTTCTTTGCCTTTTTGGTCACCTTTGCCGTCTTTTTTGTCATCTCCTTCTTCGCCATCACCCTCGCCGTCTCCAGGCTCTTCACCATCGCCTTCTTCGCCCTCTTCTCCTTCTTCTCCTCCAGCTTGCATTTGCATTTGCATTTGTGACTGCGCTTCTTCCGCTTTTTGTCGAAGTTTTTTCAGATAGATGCGAGCGAGTTCGCCATTGTTGGAGGCATTGGCTGAAGGGTCCAGTGTATCGGCGGACTGGGCATGGCGCACAGCATCTGCCCAGTCGAGCATGATGGATTTGAGTTTGAGGAATCCGTTGGAAACATCTTCTGGCGAAGATTCCGTATCTGTCAGTAACTCCATGATGCGCTCTTGAAATGCGGCATCAAAGTCTTTTGGCGCAGTTTCTTTACCAGGAAAGTCTTTGCCATCGGTGAGGTTCTGCCAGCCAAGTTGGAATAGGCTATTTCCAAGACCTTGGTGAGCATTGGCGCGGATGCGAGAGTTTTCTGTTTGGAGAGCGAGAGAGTAGGCTTCGCGAGCTTTTGCGTATTCCTTGAGGCGATAATGAGCCGTTGCTTTGCCGAGCATGATTCCGGCATGGGATTTGCTGGCAGGTGTTTCTTTCGCGGCGAGCTGCTCGAATAAAGTGATGGCTTTTTGATATTCCTTGGCTGCGAATGCCTTGCGTGCCGTGGCGAGATCTGCGTCAAGCTCATCGGCACGGGCGGTGGATGTGGATGTCAAGAATGTAGCGACGGTGAAAAGGATCATCCACGTAGCGAGGGAGTTCGTGGGGCGCAGTGAGCGCCAACGCGTGCCAGCAACAATCGAGATGAACAAAAGAATCATGGCTGGTAGAACAAACCACGAAAAGAGCTCCTTGACCACCAATTTTTTGCCGCCTTGGAGTTCGAAGACATCTAGGTCGGCTACGGCTGTTTTGACCATAGCGGGAATGCTAGCGGCGGACGTAGCTTCGGCAAAGCGGCCATTGGTTTTCTGGGCAAAGGCTTGTAGAGTGGAGGTCTCTAGCCTGCTTAGCACGGGATTGCCACGTGAGTCGCGGAATTTGCCATCGCGGACATTCGTGTCGGGAATGAATCCACCTTGCTTCGTGCCGACGCCAATCGTGAAGGTATAGGTATTTGACTTTGCAATATCTTCGGCAGTTTTCAGGAACTCTGGCTCGTGCTCTTCGCCATCGGTGAGGATGATCATACCATTGTTGGTTTGGGCCGTTTCTTTCAGGGTTTGAATGCCGAGTTGGACGGCATCTGCGAGTGCGGAGCCTCCAGTAGCGACAGATTCACAATCGAGCTGCTCGACGACGGTTCTCACGGCGTCATGGTCAGGGGTGAGCGGCGCGAAGAGAAAGGGAACTCCTGCGAAGCCGACGACGGCGATGCGCTCATTGGGGAGAGTTTCAAGAAGTTCGTAGATAAGAACTTTGGCTTGATCTAGGCGCGAGGGTTTGAGGTCTTTGGTGGACATCGAGCGGGAAAGATCCAGCACGATGACGATGTTTCGTCCCTTGGTGGTTTCTGTTTCCAGTTGGCTGGTGAGTTGAAAGCGAGCAAGTCCAATGATCAGAGCGACGCACGCGAGCAACAAGGAAGCGAAGGAGATCCAGCGGGGAAGCGAAGAAGATCGGCGAATCAGGTTCTTCCGCAAGCGGGAGGCGACAAACTCTGACCAGATCGAAGAACGGCGAGAGGAGAAAACGACTGCGATGATCAGCAGCAGAGGCGGTATGATGAGGAGAAAAAAGAGATAGGGCTGCTCGAACTTCATGGCGCGATTATTTGGGGGCTGGCGGTGGAGTGAGAGTGTGGAGGAGCGCTGCGGCCAAGGCACAGATCAGCGATGGCCATAAGAACCAAGGGAAAAGCTCGCGATCCTCGGAAACTGTGTAGCTTTTGCTCTCAGATTTTTCGAGGCTATCGATGGTTTGGAAGGTGTTTTTTAACTCGGCATTGGTCTGCGCCCAGTAGCTTTCGCCTTTGGTGAGGCGCGATACTTCTTGCAAGGTTGGGAGGTCGAATTCCTGGCGCGGGAAGCGTTGGATATTGCTACTCACGCGTCCGTCTTTGGTGCCGATGGCGACAGTATAGATTTTGATGCCAAGGTCGGCGCAGTACTTTGCGGCATCGATCGGGGCGATTTTTCCAGAGTTGCTGGCACCGTCGGTAATCAGAACGATGATCTTAGATTTCGCGTCGCGGGCAGTGAGTCTGGCGCCTGCAGCAGCGATGGCGGAGCCGATGGCAGTGCCTTGTTCACGGATCGTCCCCTCGACTTCGCCGTAATTTTTACGCTGGAGTCTGACACGCTCGAGTGCCGAGAGTAGAAAATTGCGGTCGAGCGCGACGGGGCACAGGTTGTAAGGCTGGCCAGAGAAAATGACGAGACCAATGCGGTCTTCTGGACGGTTCATAACGAAGCTATTCACAACGCTTTTTGCGGCTTTGAAGCGCTGCAAAGGGCGTCCGTCTGGAGTAAGGAAGTCGTCAATTTCCATGGAAAGTGAAACGTCAAAGGCGATCATGATGTCGATGCCAGAGGCGGTGCGATTTTGATATTCCATGCGCCAGACGGGGCGAGCGAGTGCAAAGCAGGCGAAAATTAGGGCGAGCAGGGTAAGCGGGAAACTAAAAGATCCGGGGCCTTGGCGGAGTTTTTGTCCGAGAGATACGAGGTATTGGAGAGAGGAAAATATGAGAGTCGCTTCCGCGCCACGACCACGGCGGAGGAACAGCATGACGATTGCTGGCAACAGAAGGAAGAACCAGTAGGGCGAGACAAAACGGAAATGGTCCAAAAATGAATTCATCAGGCGGGTGCGCTAGCGGGCGGAAGTGCGTGGAGGCGATCAAGAAGTCCGCGTATCTCAGGGACAAGGGTGGCGGCAGCATCCGACTCGGGGTGAGGAGCATACTTGAGGCGGGCGATACGGGCGAAGTGTTGAGAGATTTCTGCGCGTAGATTTTCGGGCAACGTTTGAAGTGCGCTGTGGCGAGCAAGAAATTCCTCGTGGGTTTCAAAAAGTGAGGGGTCCGCGAGGGTTGATGCGAGGTAGCGACGAATGATCAGCGAAACCGTGGTTGCCTGGGTGACGGCAGTTGCAATGGAAGACGCTTGATCGAGTGCGAGACAAGCATCTTTATAGGCATCTTGGGCTATCGCGGAAGAAGAGGCACCTTTTTTACGGAGCAAAAGCCATGCGAGCAAAAAGAGGAAAATACCGAGCAACAACCAAATCCACCACGGTGGTGCGGGTGTAGGGAGGAATGAACTGGCATCGGGAATATCGCGCAGATCAAGTTCTGTTGTGCTTTCTGCCATTAGGACGAGCGTTTTCGGGTGCGGCGTTTGAGGAGCGTGTGGAGTGCGGGTGACGGATCGGCATCGGTAGCGAGTTCGGCGAAGTCGATGCCGTGTTTTTTGAAGGTGGCGACGACTCCTTCGTGCTGGCGGCGCATGAGTTTTTCATAAGCCATGCGGAGATTCGAGTTGGAGGTGTTGATGGAGGTTTGCCAACCAGTTTCTGGGTCTTCCAGTGTGACACGTCCGGCTTTCGGGAGCTTGCTTTCTAGGGGGTCAGTGACGCGGAGAGCGAGCGTGTCATGTTTGGCAGCGAGTTTTCCGAGAGGTTTTTCTAGGGTGTCGGTGAGAAAATCTGAGATGAGAAAGACGAGAGATTTGCGATCGAGCGCGCGGATGAGCGTGTCTGATGCGGCCTTCAACGAGGTGCCTTGAACCGCAGGTACGGCAGTGAGAATTTCGCGAATCAGTCGCAGCAGGTGCCGAGTGCCTTTGGCGGGAGGGATGAAGAGCAGGGTGTCCGCTGCGAAGAGGAGCAAGCCGCATTTGTCGCCGTTTTGTAAGGCAGAGAAGCCAATGATTGCCGCGGCCTCGGCGGCGATTTCGCGCTTCGAATATCTGATGGAGCCATACGAAGAAGATCCGCTGACATCGACGGCGAGAACGACATTGAGTTCGCGTTCTTCGCGAAATTTGCGAATGTAAGGCTGCCCCATGCGGGCGGTAACATTCCAGTCGATGAAACGAATTTCATCGCCGTGTTGGTATTCGCGGAAGTCA
The DNA here is from genome assembly GCA_027487435.1 of Verrucomicrobiaceae bacterium. Taxonomy (GTDB): domain Bacteria; phylum Verrucomicrobiota; class Verrucomicrobiia; order Verrucomicrobiales; family Akkermansiaceae; genus UBA956. The sequence continues at coordinate 26,026 of JAIYDP010000024.1, forward strand.
TCGAAGTCGAGTCCTTGACCTTTGAAGGAAGATTGGTATTCGCCAGAAAATGATTCGCGCACGAGCTTGCGGGCCTTGAGTTCGAGCTTGCGAACGCGAGCCATCATTTCCTCGATGTGTTCTTCTGTGGTCATGAAAAGCAATGCATTTAGGGCACAGGAACTTTCGCCATGAGGCGTTCGATGATGGTGTCTGTGGTGATGTTTTCGGCTTCAGCTTCGTAGGTTACGAGAATTCGGTGGCGTAGCACATCGGGGATCATATCTTTGACATCTTGTGGTGTGACAAAGGCGCGACCAGCCATGAAGGCACGAGCCCTTGCGCTGAGCGCGAGGTTGATAGTGCCGCGAGGTGAGGCTCCAGAGCGGATGAGGTTTTTCAGCGGTGCATCGTACGGCTGGGGATCGCGAGTGGCGTTGATGAAGGTGACGATGTACTGGCGAATCGCGGGGTCGATGTAGATATGATTGACGAGGTCACGCGCCTTGGCGATTTGCTCGGGTGTGGCAACCGTTTGCGTGTTGTAGGTAGGTGCCGAGGTGGCCATGCGGTCGAGAATCGTCAGTTCCTCTTGTGGAGTAGGGTATCCTACTGTGACCTTGAGGAGAAATCGGTCGAGCTGCGCTTCAGGTAGTTGGTAGGTTCCTTCTTGGTCGATGGGATTTTGCGTAGCGAGAACGAGGAAAGGCTGAGGAAGCTTGTAGGTGGTATCGCCAAGGGTGACTTGGCGCTCTTGCATTGCTTCGAGCAGAGCCGACTGAACTTTTGCAGGGGCGCGGTTGATTTCATCTGCGAGGATCAGATTGTTAAAGATCGGGCCGAGCTTAGGAGCAAAGGTCGCAGTTTGCGGCTGATAAACCATGGTGCCAATGAGGTCAGCAGGCAGCAGGTCGGGGGTGAACTGAAAGCGGGAAAACGTAGTTTTTAAGCAGCCAGAGAGAGCTTTAACCGCAAGTGTTTTTGCGAGTCCTGGCACACCTTCGAGCAGGACGTGGCCATTGCAAAGCATGCTAATGAGTAGGCGATCAACAAGGCGGTCTTGCCCGACGAGCACTTTAGCCATTTCTGTTTTGACGTCATGAATCCAGATGCTGGATTCGGCGATGAGTGCTTGCGTTTCTTCGAGAGTCATGAGTGGTGTGTTGTGATGTGTAGGAACTATGATGTAGTAACGATGCGAGGCAACTGGATTGTGCCAGCTCGGGCGACTTTTTCTGATTTTTATCGGACGTCTTTTGCGGATGCGGAGCAAATGTTCGGCAATGAACACATTGGCCGCAAAGCGCAACGAGTTAGAGAACGCTTAATGCTTGTGATGATGATAGTGGTCACCAAGTGCGTCGCGACCAAAATCAGCTTTGGCATCGCGCCACACACTGTGCATGTGGTTTGCCTGACTTTGAGAATTTGCGGCTTCGATTAGGATGGTCGGTGTTTGAACCCGATAGTAGTAGGCTTCTGCTTCGATAAGGGAGCCAGCCCAAGCAAAGTGGATGCTTTCACGCGGAATCGCTTCAAATGCTTGAATTTCTTTTGTCGCAATCGCTGGGCGGTGGCGCTCTGCGTACTCTTTCACGAGTTCGAGAAGCACTTTCCATTGCAGATCGTCTAGCTGGTTGCCTTTCACGCCCACTGGTTCGAGTTGGGTGATCTTTCGTGTTTCTGCCGTGAGGATTTCTTGCGGTGCTTTTTTTGTGTAAATGACGGGCTTGCCTGCTTTTTCGAGAGAGCTTGCTAAGGAGCGAGCAATGGACTCTTCTTTTTCTAACACATGCGTTCCTTTCATGCGCCCTTCTTTGACTTTGGCGGGGCTCGCTCCCATGAATGTGGGTGAGGCGGAAATGGACTTGCCGTCAATGATGGTCATGTTCACGGAGATGTGATGACCTTCAAATCGCCAAGCCCATGTTGCGCCAGCGGTGGGTTTTCCGAAAATGGATGTGTAATAGGCCTTTGAGTTGCGGAAGGTGGGATTATTCTCCATCTCTGCGAGCAACTGTTCCAGTTGCATAATGGTCGAGGCTTTCATCATGCCACGTTGACTTAGTGCTGTAGCGAGGAGCTGCTTTGCCGCCGTTTTTTGTTCTTCATCAAGGTCTTCTAACGGAACGCCTTTGCGTGGACCTGGAGTAAACTTGAATGCTTCGCGATTTTCGTCCTTCATCTCCATGAGCGCTTTTTGCTTTTGCTCGTCGCGAAGGCCCTCCGTGAAATGATTCGCCGCACGGATCATGTCCGCAATTGCGGCATTCGTTGTGTCAGTGATTACTGGCGGGGAAGTTGGATCCGCATAAGTTGTGATGCAGGAATAACCTAGAAAAATGCAAATGATAGCTTTCATTGATCCCTGCATAACGAAGCTAAGAGCGGTATTCTTTCGGTGAATCGAGATGCTTGATGATATTTTTTGCAACAGTATCGACATCATCAGCAGCAGAAATAATATGTGCGAAAGGCTCATTAGCGAGACGAAGAAAAAAATCACGACAAAGCTGCAAAGAGTCCTTCCGCTCAAAATGGTTCGCCATATCTCCGCGCCCACCGATGCGGGTCAATGCCGTATCGACATCCAAATCGAGAATCACAAGATGATCAGGAATGGGGGCAAATTCTTCATTCATTTGCCGAATCATTGCAGGATCGATTCCACGTGTGCCCTGATAGGCCATGGTGGAAAAATAATACCGATCTAAAATCACCACTTTCCCCTCATCAAGAGCTGGCTGAATCAATTCCTCTACGTGAGAACGCCGATCGCGCAACAAACAATCCAACTCCTCCTCCACAGACATTCTTCCGGTAGCCGCACTCTCGCGCAGCTTGCGTCCCCATGGCCCATTTGTCGGTTCATGGCTTACAACCACCTCGCGACCTAATGAAGAAAAATACGATGCCAGACGCTGTGCGAATGTTGTCTTCCCTGTGCCGTCAATCCCTTCAATGACAATCAACATTCCGCGATGAGGCTCCATATTCTTCATAATGAATCAACAAATTTGGCGTGCCCGGTAGGATTCGAACCTACGACCATCCGCTTAGAAGGCGGATGCTCTATCCAGCTGAGCTACGGGCACATCCGCAGGCAGAGTAAAAACATTCAGCCTTCGCGCAAGAAAAAACACTTCGACCGATGAGCAAAAGAATCACATGCCTGCATCCACAAAGCCAACATCCACTAAAACCTCCGCTTGCCACAGAAGGAAAAAGCTGTCACGTTCGCCTCACCACTTACTTCATTCCTCAACCCCTTGTACAGAAAATCTCATGAATTCGCATAACCCTTCAGAAACCAACTTGGATTCTCCCTTCGCTGGCCACACATCGAGTGCCTCCGTCAGTCAAGCAGCTCAAGACTTGCGCTCCGCAGCGGGCCTTGAAATTACCGAACTCACAGAGCAAGCTCTCAAAATGAAAGAAAAAGCCGTCGAGTCTGCAGCGCAATTTCGTGCAATTACCGTGGAAAAAGCTCGGGAAGTCGGCACAGCCGCATTGGAGCGCGCTCAAGCCCTGAAGTCTGCCGCTTCGGAAAAAGCTCTTCAATTCAAAGAAGTTGCCGGAGAGCAGTGGAGCGATACCCGAGACAAAGCTCGCGAAGCACACTCCGCCGCGGAAGATTACATTCGTGAACATCCCACAAAATGCGTGCTGGGTGCCCTAGGCATCGGCTTCCTCGTTGGCTTAATCGTACGTCGCTAACTAGGATCGCATGGAACCTCGTACACCAGATCAGAAAGCGACTCCTTCGCACACCATGCCGCCTCAAGAAGCTTCCGCATGGCAGTCTTCCTTAGCTGAGTTCATCCACACTCGCATCGAACTGATTCGCCTAGAATCCCAAGATGCAGGCACCTTTTTTGCTGGTAAGGCTTGCGCTGCGATCATTGCCGTGTGCGCTGCGATTATGGCATGGGCGTGTTTGCTCGTAGGGTTCATCGGCGGGGCGGCTCACCTGTTCCACACCCCTTGGTGGATTTGCACGCTAGTGCTAGGCTTGCTCCACATTATCATTGGCATCGTCGCTGCAAAAAAAATGCGCGCTACGAGTCGGCCACTCTTCCCCGTCACTCGAGGCGAATTTGAAAAAGACAAACTATGGCTGCAAACTCTCAAAACGCCGAAAACCAAATAGAGTCCCTCGTGCTTCGTGCGGATGCCGCCCGTAACGCTCTGGGCGATAAGCTACTCACCCTGCGCCAGAAGGCCGATGTCCCATCCCGCATCAAAGAAAAAATCCGTTCGCACCCGATTCTCGTCTTTGGCTCCACCGCTCTTGGCGGGCTCATCTTGGCACGGCTTTTCTTTCGCAAATCGTCCCGCCCCGCCCCGCCCACACCGCGCCGCAGCATCAAAAACATGCTCTTTCAAGTCCTTTGCGACAGCGCAAAACCTGCAATTCAAGCATGGCTCATAGAACAGGTAAAAAAATCCTTGTCGGACAGACTACAAAAAGCTCAAACTCATCCTAGCAACCGTTAAACTTTTTTCCTTTCCACTCGTCACTTTTTAGAAAAAATCTACTTATGTCATCCGCTCACACCGTCCTCGATCATGTCGATCAATACCTCCGCCTCGGACAGGAATATAGTTGCTCCGACATTCACCTTGCCACGGCTTATCCTCCAGCGTGGCGACGCTTTGGTCAATTGTGCCCCATTTGGGAAGACCACGAACCGCTCACCCCCGATGAAACGGAGAAGCTCGCTCGATCTTTCCTCACCGAAAAAGAATGGGCACGTCTCATGGATCGCGGCGATGTCGATTTCGCCTACGACAATGGCGAAGGCCGATTCCGCGCATCGGTCATTCGCCAGCGTCTCGGGATCGACATGGTCTTCCGCATCATCAGCACCACCATCCGCAGCATTACCGACATCGGACTTCCTGTCGAACACATCGTCCCTCTCACCCGCTACCATAACGGCCTCGTCCTCGTCACCGGTTCAGTCGGATCAGGAAAATCCACCACCCTCGCCGCACTCGTGGACTTCATCAACAAGGACCGCGAAGATCACATCCTCACCCTCGAAGACCCCATCGAATACGTCTTCGAATCCGCAAGTTGCCACGTCAATCAACGCGAAGTCCACTCCCACACCGATTCCTTCGCCAAGGCTCTCCGCGGTGCCCTCCGTGAAGACCCCGATGTCATCATGGTCGGAGAAATGCGCGACCTTGAAACCATTCAGCTCGCCCTCACCGCTGCAGAAACCGGGCACCTTGTCCTTGGCACACTCCACACCGGCAATGCACCTCGAACCCTTGATCGCGTGCTCGACGTTTTCCCCACCGACCAACGCGACCAAATCCGCATCATGGTATCCGAATCTCTTCGCGGCGTGCTTTCTCAGCAACTCGTCCCACGCGCCGATGGCAGTGGACGCGTGCTCGCGCTCGAGCTCCTCGTTAATACCCCCGCCGTGGCCAACTGCATCCGCGAAGGAAAAACCTACATGCTCCCCGGCGTGATGCAAACCGGCAAAAATGTCGGCATGATTACTATGGACGAATCCCTCCGCACCCTCTACATCAAAGGCCTCATCACCGCGCAAGAATGCCTCTACCGCTCCGAGGACAAAGTGCAAATGCGCGCCTTCTTTCAATCCTAATCTCCCCCACCCCGTAACACTCATTCCACCACCTTCACTATGGCACGCATCGACGCCTACTTCCAATACCTCGTTGACATCAAAGGCTCCGACCTTCACCTCTCCGAAGGCCAACCTCCCAAAGTCCGCGTCCACGGCGGTATCTCAGCCATCCCCGATCAGCCCGTCCTGCTCGGTGATGATTTCCGCAGCCTGCTCGCCGAAATCTGCGATCCCAAGGCCTTCGAAAAATACATGCAAACGGGCGACCTCGACTTTGCCTACGCCATGGACGAGCAATCCCGCTTCCGCTGCAACTACCTCAAACAAAAAAACGGCCTCGCCGCCGTCTTCCGTTTGATTCCTACCGAAATCGCCAGCATCGAACAACTCGGCGTGCCTCAGATTGTCAAAGAATTCGGCCACATGCGCTCCGGCCTCGTCCTCGTCACCGGTCCCACAGGATCTGGTAAATCGACGACCCTTGCCGCGCTGCTCGACTACATCAACACCAACTTCAATCGTCACATCATCACCATTGAAGAACCCATCGAGTTCGTCCATCGCAACAAAAAATCCATCCTTACCCAGCGCGAAGTCCCCATCCAGACTCCTTCCTTTGCCGATGGACTACGCGCCGCCCTCCGCGAAGATGCCGACATTGTTCTCGTCGGCGAAATGCGCGACCTCGAGACCATCTCCCTCGCCCTCACCGCTGCGGAAACCGGACTCCTTGTCTTCGGCACCCTCCACACCAACAACGCCCGCAAAACCGTGGACCGGATCATCGACGTATTCCCCGCCGAGCAACAATCCCAAGTCCGCACCATGCTCGCCGCCTCCCTACGCGGCGTACTAGCCCAGCTCCTTTGCCGTCGATGCGATAAACCAGGCCGAACCGCCGTCCATGAAATCATGTTTGGCAATCCTGCCGTAGCCGCCATCATTCGCGAAGGCGCGACCCAAAAGCTCTCCGATGTGATCACCGGTGGAAAATCCGAAGGCATGCAATTCATGGATGAATCCATCTGGTCTCGCCTCTGCGAAGGCATCATTTCCCCGCAAGAAGCCTACATGAAAGCCATCGACAAAAACCGCTTCAAAAAATTCCTCCCGCCCGAGCTAGGCAACCTCGGCAACGCCTCCGGCGGCGAAGCCCCACGCTGATACGTAGCACTCAATATCGTTGGAAATACTATCCCGCCCTTTCTAGAAAATCGCGATAGGAGTGATCGTCAAGATTGGTTGCCCCGCCTGCTAAGTAGTTCCGCAGCTCTTTTAGCCGCAGGATAGGATGCTTTTCGCAAAGCTTAAAAATCTTGATTGTTTGCTTGGCGCGATGCTGGATTTCTGGAGGAGCCACTTCATTGGGCTTTAGCTCACCATTGGCGAAGTCCCATTGAAAATACTTGTCAAAAAAGTAGTCAGACGCATCCGGCTTCAAAAGAGCTTCATCAAACTGATCACCTTTCATCTGCTGACAATGGTCACAGCAATAGAAAAGATTCGTCCACTCAAGCGCCAAATCGAGACGGCCATGCGGCCCTGACTTCGGGTGGAAATGATCGATCGTCTCCCTGCCCGGTGGGCTTATTGGAGTCATATCACAGTAGGAGCAATGTTCTTGTGTCTGATCCCTAAGACCTTGATCATTCAGGATTTGATTCAGTTTACGATTTTTGTATTGAGGCCAGTCCGTCCAGTGACCACGATTCACGAGTGAATCCGTCCAAGCTGCACCTTTGTCCTTCAAAACCTGCGGGCAATCTGCGCGTGTGAATTTTCTCATGCTTGATTGCGTTTGAATTCTGCCACTTGCTGTTTCTGCCGTTCGTATTGGCGTAGCTCTGCAGTGACGACTTGCTCTAGCTCCATGCCGCGACCAGCGATTTTCTGAGCCAGCTTTCGCATCGCTTGTTCTTCATCATCTCCGCCCTTGAGTGCGGAACTCAGAAGCGTGCGGAACTCGGCCAGCAATTTCCGATTCTCTGGATCATACCAATCGCTCACCTCCAGCACACTGCTCAGTGCTGTCACATAGCTGTCGCCTTGCTCCACCATCCGGGGCTCTTCCACGGTGACCGCCCCTCCCTCGCCCACTCTTAGTCGATGAATCCAAGCATTCTCATTGAGCGAACTGACGACAAACGGTGAATGCGTGGCAACGAAAATTTGCGCTTTGGGGAAAAGCCGCTGCACCATAGGCATCACGCGCCATTGCCACTCTGGGTGCAAGTGGGTTTCTGGCTCATCCACGAGAAGGATCACAGGCTGCTCAAGAGGGTCTTCTGCATCGCGGAAGAAAACATCCATCCAAACCACGCCTTGCACCAACCAGCCAAGGATGCTGCGCAAGCCATCGGGCAAAGTGGTGATGGGAAATGGCTCAGGTGAACTCCCCCAACGCACACGTAATTCAGGCTTGGGATGAACAGTGGATGCAAAAGAAAATTTGCGTCCTGTCACTTCTTCAATCGCCGTTTCTATGGCTTTGATCATCCGGCTGTAGCGTCCTGTCAGACCTTGTCGGCTCTCAGTTGCCGCTTGCAAGTCCATCGTGAAGATCCCTTGCAGTAATCGTTGCGATTCATCAGCGGGGCGGGAAAATGAAAGGGCTTCATCCGTAGTGGGAAGGCGAATTTCCGCATTGGCTTTTACTTCAGCAGTTTCTAGGTAGGCGCGGGGGCAGAGGGTCATCGCAAAGCAATTCAAATATTTTCTAGAAACCGGGAATAATGTCATTGGATCCCACACGCTTACGTCTCCATCTTTATCTGTAGTGTCTCCTTTGAAATACACCATATTATCGGGCTCAATATCTCTCTTCTTCGATTCCCTCCTCCCGCCCAGAGCAGCAGCTATAAGTGCCAGCAATCTCGTCTTGCCACTGCCATTTGGGCCGGTGAAAACGTGTACTTCTGCTAAATTTGGAACCTCTTCTTCAGCAAGGTGAGGGAACTCGATTTCAAATTCGCCAAACGGTGCAAATGGTTCGGCGCGCAATGCAGAAATTTTCATACAGCCATGGCTTACGAAAATCATCGAGCGATGGCAAGGGCGAACCCCTGCATCAACTTTCTTTCAACAAGCGGCGCAGCTGCTGTTCCACGGCATCGAAGGCTTGGCGGCGGCTGGGCCATTGATCCACGGCTTTGAGGTTGTTGCTGCGGTCTGCTGGCAACATTTGCAGATGTGCGAGGGGTGAATCTTTCCATCCGCAATTTTGCCCTAACACGATCGGGATCACTAATGGGGAGCGCCACTTGATGGGTGCTTCTTTGAGACGCTCTAGAGCGCGTGCCATTTCCACCTTACGAATGTAGGTGGAGCGTAGCGATTCCGTGCTGATGAGGAAAATGATGATGTCCGCTACTTCCAGCTGGCTGCGGATTTCTTGATCAAATTCTTGCGACGGCAGGATTTTGCCATCGTGCCATGAGTCGATCAGGCCATCCATTTCCATGACTTCTAGGTTCTGTAAGAAAACATCACGGTGAGCAGCATCCTTGTGCGCGTAGCTCAGAAACACTTTCGGGCGCGGTGCGAGAGTAGCTCTGGCATTCTCCTGCCGCTCCTTGCCCTCAGGCGCGGCGACGCGATTGAGTTCCTGCGTCTGATCGATGCGTATGCTGCCCTGATCCGTGGGGACGGTGCTGATGGCATGATTTTTCTCATCTTTTACGAGGGTGATGATTTTCTGATAACTGCCAGGCTGGCTTTCCAGCTCCATGTATTCCTGCGCGTCTGCCACTCCATATTTGGCATGAATGTCGCGGAAATGTGCGCGGATCAATTTGGTAAGTCGCAGTCGCGCCGCTGCGGAGCCGATGACACTTACCTCAATGCGCTGGCGCGTGGCTTCTGCCATGACTAAGGCACGCGCCGTGCCAGAGGACTCGATGTCTTGCATCTCTACGATCACGCCATCGCGCCAGACGATGTTCTCATACACCAGCGGATGCACGCGCACGATGAAACGCGGCAGCAAGCCCTTTTGCAGCAAGTCATATTGGTAACGCAGGCGCGTGGCTGGCTGGGTGAACCATTCTTGGCCGAGAGCTTTGGGGGCTTGGCGGGACAGTTGTTGCGGGATCAACCACGTATCATCACTGCCTTCCAGTGCGTAGCAAATCTCAAAGCGTTCCATTAGGCCGATGACATAGCGCACCATGTCGATTGGGCGGCCTTCGGCATCGAGCTGCACTTTTTCCTCCGGTAGTGCCTTACGTGCTTCCTCCAAGGTCAGCTTGCCATCAAAACGTTCCGTCTGAAATTGCCGCTCCTCCACCGCACGGATCAGCCGATAGACACTCTCCGTGACCCAGCGCGGATTCAGCACCGTGGTGTCATGAAGCCGCTCATCATCGGCGTAGTGAAGGATGATGCCGAGGTGGTGCAAGATTTCCGCGAGGGAGTTTTGCTGCCCTTTCTCGCTGATCTTATGCTCCTCGCAGATGCGGCGAAATTCACAGAGCGGCAGATAGTGCTCCTTCATCCCCGCCATGCGCTCTTTCACGTCAAACCACAGTCGCGGAAACTTTACGGTGACACTCTTCATGCCACGGGCGGTTTCTAGGATCAACCTACCCAACTCACTGATGCCAAGTCCCGTGCGGCAATCCGTTGGCAAAAAGGCGCGAATCTGGGGAAAATCCCGGCGAAGGGTGAATTCATTTACGGCAAAGGGCTTTAAGTCCCACTTATTGAGCAACACGATCACGGGCGAGTCGCCGCCAAAGGAACGGATCATGCGCAGCCAATACTCGGCATCACGATCCTGCGAATCGCTGCGGCCATCTAAGACTAAGAGATAGAGACTGCGGTGAGTCAGGAAAAATTGGTGCGTGGCATGAGTGATCTCCTGCCCGGCAAAGTCCCAGATGTGCGCCGTGATCCCGTCCTTGCGCCGCTCCAATTCCCAATCCTGAATCTGGATGCCCTGCGTTTCTTTCTCCGCCTCGTCGAAACGATTTTGGACAAGGCGCTTGCGCACGGAAGTTTTGCCAGCTTCACCCCAGCCGACGAGGATGATTTTCACTTCGTTCAGTGCCTTGGTGCCGCCAGCTTGGCGGGTAAAGTAGTAATCCAGAATCGCACGCGGCGAGGCTGGAGCGACATTACTATTATCAACATCATCTTCCGAAGGCCCCAATACCTCCCCAGGCAAAGCCAGCCCAGAGTTGCCATGGAGGAAAAGCTTTTCCAACGCCGTTAGCTTGACGATCTCCGGCGGCAGGGTGCTCAGTTGATTTCCCCAGAGGACAAGCTCCTTGAGCGCGGTGAGCTGGCCGATCTCCGGCGGCAGGGTGCTCAGTTGATTTTCGCTGAGGTCAAGCCATTCGAGCGCGGTGAGCTTGCCGATCTCCGGCGGCAGGGCGCTCAGTTGATTTATGCCGAGGTAAAGAGTATCGAGCTTAGTGAGCTGGCCGATTTCCGGCGGCAGGGTGCTCAGTTGATTTCCGTAGAGATCAAGCCGCGTGAGTGCAGTGAGCTTGCCGATCTCCGGCGGCAGGACGGTAAGACCTAAGGAGTCCAAACGAAGAGTTTCAACCTGCACTGCTTTCTGAGGGTACTCTTCAATCAACCTCAGTGCCTCGTCATAGGCTTTCTGCTCTCTTGCCGTCATCTGCCGATCCCTCTTAACCTTGCGGAGTTGGAGCTACAGGTTCCTCTTCGCTGCGGTCGGGGTCTTCTAGGAGGGATTGGTTGAAGTAGTCTTTGGCGCGTTCGGGGTGGCCGATGTGGTGGGCGGCGATGGTTAGGATGTTTTTGCCGAGCTGTAGTTCTAAGTCGGTGCGGGCGGCGGCGAGTGTGGCGCGGGCTTGGGCGAGTTCGCCTTTGGCATCGACTTGACCTTCGCGGGCACCATTGTAGGTGGTTTTTAGGGCGGTGAACTCGGCGAGCAAGTCGGCACCTAGGGCGGCTTGATGTTTGGCGGCGGCGGTGATGAGGCGTTCGAGCAGGGCGGGCACTTGGCCGATGCGGGCTTTGGTGACCTCGCTGATGCCGCGTGGGAAAAACTCGGCGTAGGCGGCACTTTCTTTGGCGAATTTGTCGCGGATGCGGCCTTCGCGCTGGCGAACGGTGCTGCGGATGAGTTGAAATGCTTCGCCCCTGGTGATGGTGCCGCCGATCTGCCCTGCCAAGAGCACGGTGCGGGCGGAAAGCGCTGCATCAAAGGCATCGAACGCCGCTTGGGTGGGCGCGTTCAGTGCGACGAGGTTGGCGGGAAGTGCCGGGATGGCACTGAGCTTGCCGAGGTGGTCTTCCGCAAACTGGCGGAGTTCTTCGGCACTGATTTCACGGTTGGACAGATGGTTTTCAAAGAGTCGTTCGATGGCAATCATGATTGTAATTAGCACTTCTGATGGGTCTTTGACAAGCGGAAACATCACATTTTCTACGAGTAGCTTTGCAGAAATGAAAAATACGATTCCTAAAATCGGGAATGCCATTTTCCCTTGAGAAAGTCCCTGTCCGAAAATTGGGAATGCCATTTTCCCTTCGGAAAGTGCCAGTCCGAAAATTGGGAATACCATTTTCCCTTGGGAAAGTGCCTGTCCGAAAATTGGGAATGCCATTTTCCCTCGGGAAAGTGCCTGTCCTAAAACTGGGAATGCCACTTTCCCTCGGGAAAGTGCCAATCCGAAAATCGGGAGTGCCATTTTCCCTCGGGAAAGTGCCTGTCCTGAAATCGGGAATGCCATTTTCCCTCAGGAAAGTGCCAGTCCGAAAATTGGGAGTGCCATTTTCCCTTCGGAATGGGCTAGTCCGAAAATCGGGTGTGACTGGAGCAAACAAACACATCCATGAATTTTCAAAATACGCTGTAAAAATCATGTGATATTGTGGTCGGCGATTTTTTTCCGTTCTTTTTCCAACGATGCGACTTTGTGACACGGACATTGTCGAAGTCGTTGCCCTTGCGGGAGATTGATTAGACCAGCATGCCGATGGGTGGTGCGGGGTTGGTGATGCTGTAGAACTCGCCAATGTTCGGCAAAATCAGCGGTAATTGGCTTTTACTGACGCCGAGCCACAAAGCCAGTTCGGCGAAAAATTCATCGCAACTGGTGGTGGGGATGAAGCGTCCGCGCCCGGTATCGAGCGGGTTGACTTCGGGACCGCTTTCGGGATTGGTGACGAGAGAGGGGTATTGTCCAAAAATGCGTTTCCCCTGCACGCCACCGCCAACGACGAGTTGGTTACCACCCCAGGCGTGATCGGAGCCGCGACCATTGCTGGTGAGCGTGCGGCCGAAGTCCGATGCCGTATAAAGGCAGACCTGATCCTGCAATCCCATGGCGACCATGGCGGCATGGAAGGCTCCGATGGCGGCGCTGACTTCGGGAAGCATGGTGGCCTGATTGTTGAGGACTTCATCGTGATGATCCCAGCCACCGCGTTGGACGAAGAACGTTTGCCGAACGGCACCGAGTGCGTTGCGACCTTGGATGGTACGGGCGATCATGGCGAGACGGTTGCCGATGTAGGTGTTGGGAAATGTGATGCCCGCAGGCAGTGGCGGCGCGGTGGCGGCGGCAAAGACTTGGTAGGCATCCAGTGCTTGTTTTTTCTTCTGGTTAAAGGTTTGCGCCAGAAGGTTGTTGTATTGCTGGGCGAGTTGGGAATCGACCGCGGCGGACATAGCGTTTTGCAAGTCCTGGTATTGCTGCCATGAGGAGTTGTAGCCGCTGAGGGCGATGGCACCAGTGGGGGTGATGCTGTATTCGGCGCTGTTATTTCCGGTTTGCCAGACGTTCGAGCCATCGAGAGAAATTTGCATGGGCACGACTTGACTGCTGTTGGTCTGGCGCAGGATGTCCGCCATTCTGCCGCTCCAGCCGATGCCGCTGCGGGCGTGGGGAATGCTGGTCTGCCATTGTTCGATCTGGTCACTGTGGGAATAAAGCCCCAGTGGAAGGCGCTTGAGGTTTTGTGCGACCTGGGTGCGGTTGGCGACGGGTTCGATGAGGGTGCCGACATTGGCGACAAATGAGGCGTGGCCGTTTTCGAATAGCGATGCGACTTCCGGCATTCCACCATGAACGTAGTATCCTGGCTGTGCGATGGGATTGATCGGGATGAGATTAGCGGGAGGTAGAGCGAGGTCGGCACGGCTGGCGGTATATTGGGCATAGGCTGTGGCCTCGCGTGGCACGAGCATGTTGAACGAATCGTTGCCGCCGGAGAGGAAGAGGCAAACGAGGGCGCGGTATTCTCCGGATCCGGGGACAGCGGCATTGGCAATGCCTTGGCTGAGGCGCAGGTTGATCAGGGTATTGAGGATGGATACCGAGCTGATGGCGGCGCAACTGCCTTGACCGAGAAAGTGGCGGCGGGAAATGGGTGGGTTCATGGTTAGCGAAGTACGTTGAATTCTGGAGAGGTGGTGATGAGATAAACGGCGAGGCGGAAGCGTTGGCGATGCCATTGCCACGTGGGCGGATTGAGGCGCAGCATGGCTTCGCGGATGATTTGGAATTGTTTCGGCGAGAGGGTGCCGCCGGTGAGCGCAAGGTCGAGACGGCGCAACAAAGGATCGGGATCCAACGCGGGACCGGCTGGCACGTCTTGAGCGATTTGTGCGGTGGGGACGATGTAGGAGAGTTCCTCGTTGAGGTTGAGGCGAACGGAGTTTGCGGGTGTGCCGGAACCTTGCACATGAAGATCATTGAGTGTGTGTTCCCAGAAATAGTTTGCCCCCGTGACGGCAGTGGTGGCGTTGAGGATTTGGAATTCTGGAGCGACTTTTCCCGCCTCAGTGAGCGCGCCCTGTGGACTGTGTGTGGGGAGGAAAAAATTGAAGACGCTTGGTGCGTTAAGGGCATCCTGTCCGTGAGCGAGACTCATTTGTGTGAGCACGTACCAGCCACCGGTGGCGGAGGCATTGAAGGCATTGGCGAAGTTGACGACGCGCAGCAATGGCTCGCGCAGCTTGCCCCAAGTGGAGCCGTTCATCATTGCGGGATCACGCGCTTCGGGGTCGAGCAACACGGCTTTGATGACGGCTTTCAGGTCGCCGCGCACGCCGTTGCCATTGTCGGCGAATTTCTGTGCGACTCGCTCGACGTATTCCTGGCTGGGGTTAGAAGTGACGAAGCGTTGGATGAGTTGTTTGCCAAGAAAGGGCCCGACGTTAGGATGGTGGAAGAGGATATCGATGGCGGCATTCACATCCGCGAGGCCAGCGGTGCCGGTGTTTCCAGCACTAGGAGTACGGGCGGGCAGTGCGACGCCGAAGAGGTTTTTGGCATCGCAATCATGCTGGGCGTCCCATATTTTCATGGGCTGGGTGAAATCGCGCGGCCAAAGCTGGAAGTTGCTATTGTTGCCGAAGGATAGCCCAGTGAAAACGCGAGCGAGTTCGGTGATGTCGCCGTTGTCGTAGGTGGGGATCGGTTGATCGAGTGGCACGACGTTGCCGGATGGATCGAGGTCTGTGCCGTCTGAGAGGTAGAGCGTGCCGTTCTGGTTCAAGCGCCAGAGGCCGATAGAAAACAACTGCATGATTTCACGAGCGAAATTTTCATCAGGGAAAATGTTGTTCACTGGATCGGCCTTGACGTTGCCGAGGTGGGAAAGGTAAATGCCCATGACGGGATGCATGGCGACGTCGTAGAGCAGATCGCGGTAGTTGCCGAAGGCGTGCGTGACGAGCCTGTCATAGTAGTTAGCGAGGCCGCTGCGCTCGACGGATAGTGTTTCTGGTCGATCACTAACGACGAGGATCTCGCTGAGGGCGAAGGCGAGACGTTGTCGCAGAGGATCGGGGAGTTGGGATGTCGGTGCATCGGGGCGGAGTTTTGGCACGCCCATGACGCGGTTCCACCATGCCACTTGGGTGGACGCGCCGTAGATGCCGAGGGCTTGTCCATTGGCCGCTTGCCACTCAGTCCAGGGTTGCAAAAGTCCCAGCGGGCGGGTGAACTGATCATCGATCCATGCGTCGTATCCTTGTGCCATAAGAGACTCGATATTTTCGGGGATTTCATCGGCATCATTTACGTCCTCATTTGGCCCGAAAGCAGCTTGGATCAGAAAACGGGCGGCAGACTTTGCGGACGGGAGACTGCTAGGCGTTTCATTTTCCAACTGCACCGTGCCAGTCGTGATTGCGCCCAGCGTGTAGCCTGTGCCGGCAAGTGCGGTGACGGTGATGGTCTCCGTGGATTCGGCATCATCTGAATCGGCGATGGCGGATAGCTCGATGGCTACCTCGCGAACACCGGCGGCGAATACCACGGGCGAGGCGATGTTGCTTGTGTAGTCGGCACCCTGAGTGGCGGTGCCGCTGAAGGTGATGGGAACGGAAAGAGGTTTCAATCCGCCGCTGCGGCGCAATACGATGATGGCGGGATCAGGCCAGCGTTCGGATAGATTCGAGTCGAGCACGGAAACGCTGATGGTGCTGGTGGCATTCAATCCTGCGGTGACGCGCGCCAGATCGAGGGTGTCCCTGCGATCCGTGCGGTTGGTGAAGGGGGAGAATCCTAACCAGCCTTCTTCCGCATCGTTGACGCCGTCGGCATCGGTATCGACGTCATCGACTTTGAGGCGCCAGAATTTTTTTTGTCCATCTGCTGGTAAAAAAATGGATGTTTGCCCTGCTTGGCGAGCTACCTCCATGCGGTCTGTGAACCAGGCATCCAGGGCGAGGTTGTGCGAAGCTTCGATGCGGTAGCGCTTGCCCGGGATGCGGTCATAGCCGAACTCGAATTGTCCGGAAACCGATGGAGAAAAGGAAAGGGCGGGATAGGAAGTGGCGAGAAAGGGATGGGTGCCCGCTGCGCTTTCCTGCGCATTGTTCCAGCCATCACCATCGGCATCGCCGGCTGCGGTGAGTGACTGCGCGTTATGAATGATTTCCCAGATGTCATTGAGGCCATCGTTGTCGGCATCGATGGCGGACGATGGTGCGGCCACAGTGAGCAAGGATGCGGAGGCGAGGAGGATGATTCTTGTCGATGATGTCTTCATGGAGCGTTGGGTTTGCGACGTTGCTTTCACAATTTTGTTTAAGGGAATGAAATGAGTGGAATAAGTCAAGGATGCAAATGATGGGCTCAAGGCATGGGAGGCATGACGGCGATGACGCGGCAATTTTTCGGATTTCTCGGGTAGGTGATGATGGCAATGTGTTGCATACATCCATTTCCTACTGGATTTGCGATTTACGGTTGCAGGAAATTTTTCGCAATTACCAATCTAGAGCAAATTCTGCGAGTTTCTTACGCAGTGCCGTGATCGGCCAGATGCGCAAATCTCCGCGCCCTGAGGCAATGACGAGAGTGTTTCCATCGGCGGAAAATGCCACATCGCTGATGATGCCTTGCGCGTATGCGGGCAGAACGGCGAGAAGTTTTCCCGTGGCGATTTCGACGAGATGCACTTCGCGGTCGTGCTGCGTGGCGGCAAGCCAACGACCATCAGGCGAGATAGCGGCTAGTGTTTCGATGCGATTGTTTGCCGCTAATGGCAGTGCTGGCGCATCAAGCGGCTCGAGGTCGGATGTGCGCCACAAACGAGGTAGTCGTCCGCATGTGAGGAGGCGTGTGCCATCGGCAGAAAAGCTGCAACGCGCTCCAGCATGGTGTAAGCGTTTGGGTGAAGGGGAGGGCGATGATAAATCGAGCAGATCGAGGTAATCCGCATGTTTGCGAGAACAGGCGATCCATCGCCCGTTGGCATCAGTAGCGATGACTTGTGCGGGTTCGGACAAACGGTAGGCCGAGGTTCTGTTAGGCAAAAGATAGTGAATCACTGGCTGGTGTTGATCAGCGACGATAAGGGATTTTCCGGGCGTGGCGAGAATTGCAGATGCCGGGCGATCATGGATTTTTTTGAGAGATTCTCCCGTTGCCGAAAAGGACCAAACGCCTTTGTCATCCGCACAGAAAAATCCGCTACCATCTTTTGCCGCCGCTACGTGACGCGGATGGGGAATTTTTATGGATGCTATCACAGATCCGGTCGCCGTGTTCCAAATGGTGGGACTCTGTTCATCGACGGTGATCACTTTACTGCCAGTGGCGTTCACTGCCAGCGAAGGCAAGTCCGGCAAAGGCTCGGGGCGCGTCCACGTGTGTCCCACCAATCCGGGAAGTTGTTCCAAATAAAACATTTCGCCCTGATGGTAATGCGAGCCAAGCCTGCGACCATCGGCGGAAAACACCAAGTGCCACGCCACAGGATCGAAACGGGCCAATGGCGAAAATGTAATCGCATTCCACAGCCGCGTGCCCACGGCCTGCCCGCTGGCCGCCAGCAGTGTTCCTTCTGGATTGAAACGGGCGGTCGTTGTGCCATCGACGGGCAGAGTAAGGTGATCTAGCAGGTGACCGTTTTTGCCATCGAGAATGACCAATCGTCCTCTGCCGCTTAGCACGCAGATGCGATCCGCTTCGTTTCGCCACGTCGCTTGCGAAATGCTTTCAGGAAAATCCTGCTGCCAACGGAAGGCACCTGTTTCGGCATCGCAAACACTGAGGTAGCGACCATCGGCGATAAGTAAAAGCGCTGACTCATCCAGCGACCAATCCATACCACCGCAGGCTTTTCCACTGGGCAATGACCAACGCGCGATGGGGTTCGCACCTCCTTCGCGTAATTCATAGACCGCTACAAATCCATCCGCTTCCCCGCGTGCGAAACGTGCGCTCTTCGGCGCGAAAGACCCGCTGGAAAATCCGCGAAAACCCATGCCTGATGACTTGTCCAGCACAACCTTGCCCGTAGTGGTATCCCATACCGACATCGCACTACCATGTCGCAGCGAAAGGTAGCGAGAGCAGGGGCTAAAGGCACACACCTCGTCCGGCCATGGTGCGGGGAAGTGCGCCAGTGCACTGCCATCAGTCAACGAACGCACCTCCACGACGCGTGGTATTTCATTCCACAACGCGACCTTTTGAAATGTTTCATCGATGCAAAAAAGCATCTCCGGTGTGGCATCTTGCGGAACGTGCGGCACCTTACATTTTCGCCATTGGTAGTCTACTTCCGCGAGCGCAGCGACGGCTTCACGGCGCAGGGCGGGGATGAGTTTTTCATCGGTGTTGTTGCGACGCGCCTCGGAAATGTTCGCCAGCGCTTTCTCCCGCCAGCCCGGTTCATGTGCGAGACGCATCACGCGCACAGAATCCAGTAGAGACTCCGCCAATCGCTCCCTTGCCGCATCGCGCGCCACCCGCACTTGGTGATCACTGACGATCCATACTACGAACATTGCCAGCAATGCGAGAGCCGCCGCCGTGAGCGATCCTGCCGACAAGGGACGTCGCCGTGCCCAGAGCCAGACCTTTTCCCATCGGCGAATGGAACGCGCCCGCACTGGCTTTCCATCGAGAAAATTCTGTAAGTCCTGTTCCAAATCGGCTGCCGTCACATAGCGGCGCGCGGGTTCCTTGCGCAGGCATTTCAGGATGATGTTTTCCAAATCCAGCGGCACGGAAGGATTGAGCGCGCGTGGTGGTAGCGGTTCGTGCTCACGCACTTGATCAAGAACCGCTGCGACAGAGCTTCCAAAAAACGGCGGACGTCCGGTGACCAATTCATACAAGACGGCACCGATGCCATACACATCCATTGCTGGTGCCAGAGTACCCGGCTCCGCATTCGCCTGCTCCGGCGGCATGTATGCGGGCGATCCACACAGTGCCATGGTGTTTGCCATAGCCCAAGCACCATCCACCACCTTGGCCAGACCAAAGTCCGCTACTCGAGGTTCATCCTGTAGATCTAACAAAATATTCGATGGCTTCATGTCGCGGTGCAGCACGCTCGCCGCATGGGCATGCGCCACCGCAGCTGCCACCTTGCGCATCCACAGGGCCGCACGGCGCGCCGGCACCGGGCCTGTTTGTGTGACATCGGCAAGCGTGCGACCTGGCACCCACTCCATGGTGAAATACGGCTGACCATCCATTTCCCCAGCTTCATACACCGCCACAATGTGCGGGTGGTTCAGCCGAGCCACCGCCCGTGCCTCACCCAGCAAACGCTCGCGCGATGCCGCATCCGCAAACGGGCCAGCGCAGAGAACTTTCAAGGCCACCACGCGATCAAGACTACGCTGACGGGCGCGAAACACCACACCCGCGCCGCCGCGTCCAATCTCTTCTAACAATTCATAATCCCCATGCACTTTCCCTAACACATCCACCACCGCATCATCCAGCTCCAATGCCATGCGGAACGAACATGCCGCACACACGCTCCATGCCTCACACGATGGCAAGGCTTCTCCACACTCCGTACATGGCATTGCATTACTCATGCGACATCTTGCTTTGATTCATCATGCTATTACATACGGGAAAAAGGTTTCACGGTTGCCTAGCGGCTCGCCTTTCAGTCATGGGAAACAATGGCCAGCAGTTCACGCAATTCACTCTCCACCTCCGCCGGAGTGGAAACCGTCTCCGCCACTACCTCGCGGATGATTTGTGCATGACGGGCGCGTGATCGATGAAGACGCGACTTCAGCGTATTGATCCCCATGCCCAGCCGTGCCGATTCCTCGGCTAGGGACGGCGCGTGCGGGTCAGCTCCCTGTTGCAGAACGCGCAGGATTTCCTCCTGACCCGTCTCCCCCATTTCCTGCTCCATGCGGCGATTCGCCTCCGCAAGGATTTGCAGCGCCCAGTTCCGGTCAAATGCCTCATCTGGCGTGCAAGTAGACGATGTCGTCACCCAACGGCGCTCTGCATCTTCATCATCCAGTGCTACGAATTCAATCCCTCCACCGCGCTTGATCGTCTGCGCCTTGTGCCACTCATCCGTGAGAAAATGCTTCACCGCCGTGCCGAGAAAATGGCGAAAGCGTCCGCGCTCCGGACATGCCTTCTCGACTATACGCCGCTCGATGAGCTTGACGAAAAAATCTTGCGTCACATCCTTCGCCTGCTCCGCATGAACACCCCTAGCACGCACAAGTGCATAAACGGGAAACCAATACAACCGGCACAATTCCTGTAGCGCCAGTTCTCCCGCATCCGATGCCATACCCGCACCCCGCACGATAGACCAGCGTGTGGTGGCAAAAACGCCGTTCGCCTGTGCTTCATTTTCCGGAGCTACTCTGAATTGCATGGTTATTGCCTAGCAGAAATGCTTCGCTCTGACAAGGCGACACCTTTGTTGTAGCGAAATTTCACCTTGCATAACGACGAGCCATTCTTTTTTGGAAAAATAGATTTTTAAAAAAATCTGTAAATACTACCAGCATCAAGTTTTCTGAAGATGGGTTTTACATCCCAGTAAAACAATGAGCCAAATCGGATTGAATCAATGTGGGGAACCAGAATTGAAATTTTCTTCTGTAGTGGGACGGAAAAAATGGAAGGTGTTTTTTGGGGTTGAGATTTGTTGAATATCGTCGTTTGCGTTAGACCCAGGGTTTTCACGAAGAGCTATCGCTCGACGGGGGCGAGGCGGACGTTTTCTAGGAGGAAAAGGGCGTCTTGGTAGTCGCCGTTGGTGGCTTCTTCGAAGCCGATGATCATGGCATCGGTGACGGGGGCACCTAGGAAGGTGTGGATGGGGAAGACTCGGGCGGGATGGGTGACTTTGGTGGCGCTGTGTTTGGGGTCGAGCGGAATGGCTCCGTGGCCTGTTTCGGCGACGAGGGAGAAGGGAATCTTGCCAGGATCGAAGGTGGCGGTGGACGTTCCTTCAGTCCAGGGCGGAAATAGGCATTGATGGGCATCGGATTTTTTCGCGGAGCCTGCGAGGGTGGCGATGGGGTGTCGGGTGGCATCGCCGCTCGCATGCCAGCGCAAAGGGATTTCTCCGGGCGGGGAAAATCGAGCGATGGGGGTGATGCGCACGGGGCCGTCGGTGGCGCGAACCAACGCAGTGACGGCGATGCCGGTGCCGATGGCGGGAGCTTTGGTATCGAGGTGAAGATCGGAGCCTCCGACATCGAGCGGGATGCCGAGGGCGTCGATGATGCGTTGGAGGGGTGGCTCGTTGTTTCCTTCTGGGGCGGCGAGCGAGATGCCTTGCAGCACGACGAAGGTACCGAGATCGGGCGGACCAACTTGCAGGCCTGCGGAATAGCGAGCGGGTGGAGTATCGGCGGCGGGCTTGAAGTCGATGCGAACGCGGGCTTTGCCGTTAGGGGCGAGAATGGCGGGTGTGCCATCGGCGAGGGATGCCTGAAAAAGTGGGGAATGCGAGCCAGTGAGTGCGAGATCGAGCGCGACGGCAGCGGGGCCGGGGTTGTGGATTTCGAGTTCTCTGCTGGCGGGGGCGAGTCCGCGGACGTGACTGATTGCGACGTAACGGGTAGCGGGCGTGAGCGGTGGGGCGAGTTCGCGAATGCGGATGTTGCGATATTTGATTTCTGCGCCTTCAAGCTGAAGAGCGATGTGACCAGAAGAGAGCGGTTTCATTTCATCGTTCGTGAGGCGAAAGACGCGGCTGCGGACTTTGCCATTGACGAGGTGGACGGCGGAATCGGAGCCGTGAACGATGGCTTCGACGCGGTTCCAGCCTTCGAGTTGATCCAGCACGGGATAGCGCCCGATGTAGGCGTGATCCTGCTGATTGCAAAACAAAGGAGAGCCACCCGATTCGGGAAGCAGGCCGGCTTCGCCCTGGCCGGGGGCGTTGTTTGAATCGGGATGCATCCAGGTGAGGCCGCGGACTTTGAGGAAAACTAGGTCGCCGACATCGCCTTCCTGGATTTGACATTCCATGGAAACAGGCCAGATGCCCCACGTGCGTTGGTTGGGATCAGCGATGTGATAGAGCAGACCGGCATCGCGAAGTTTTCCTTTGCGTGGTTCGAAGGTTTTTCGTCCCCAAGCGTATTCAAAATCGAGGTGGAAACGTGAATAGGTGCGATCGCTAACGATGACGCCAAAGTCGCCTTGCTTGTCCTCTGGGGTATCGGCATACATGTGGATCGCGCCGTCGCGGACGACGATGTGACCTTGAGGATCTTTGCCTGGCTCTGAACCTTGGATGGCGATGCTCCAGCCGTCGAGATTGCGACCGTTGAAAAGGGAAGTCCAAAGTCGAACTTCGCCGTGGAGCAGGGAAGCACTGAAAAGTGCGAAAATGGAGTTGCGGATCAGGTGAGGGAACATGGAGGTAGGGGTAAAGGGTTGGATCAATTCTAGGACGCTGGCGGTGGTTGATCTGATACGTGGATCCTTCACATTTGTATCAGGTATCGTGAGCGTCACTATAGGCATCGCTGCTTCTCACGTTGCAGCTAAACCTCTTGGGACACATACTCTGCGACCATGAAACCCATGTGCGGCAAAGCAAGGCGAACCTTGTTTCGCTTTGAGCATAGGATGCTACAAAGAATAAATTCCGAACCTGTTACCAAGATTTTTCTACTTCTGCGAGTTGGGCATCTGTCATGCCGAAGGCACGCAGTACGCCGCGAGCCATCATTTTGTTGCCTTCCGCATTCATGTGGCAGCCGTCGGTAGTGAGTTTGTTTTGCACATCGCCACCGTAGAAAACCTTGCCAAAGGTTTTGGGTTTGCCGGGAACATCGGGGATTTTTTTCAATGCGGCTTGCATGTCGGCATTGAGGTCGGCGAGCAGGCAGCCTTTTTCTTTGGCAATCTGGCGAAGGAAATCATTGTAGGGAATCATCATCTGATTGAGCTCCTTGCTCGGGTCTTCGCCTATCATGGTCGAGGTGAGAACCATGAGCTTGATGTTGGCAGCCTGGCATTTCTCGATGATGGCGGTGATGTTTTTCTTGTAATCATCGATACCCACGCCCTCGAACGTGCGATTGCCCAATACGAGCTTGAAATGCCAGACATCATTGACCCCGCAGCTCAGCGTCATCCACTGAGGTTTCTTTTCGATGACTGCCTTGTCCAAACGCGCGAGCATGTCGGTGGATTTGTTGCCGCTGACACCGGCGGGGATGTGGGTCACGTTCAGGCTTTGGCTGTTGAGGGCGCTCATGACAAGCGTGACGTAGCCGCCTTTTTTGTTGCCGCCTTCGGTGATGGAGTCGCCCATGAAGGCAATCGTCTCGCCGGGCTTGACGACGATTTGTGCCTGCGCGTTTGATGCAAAGGCAGTCAGTGCCGCGAATAGAGTTACGAGGATGGTTTTCATAGTTGTGGTGGTCGGAGCATATTCGTGAGTGACTCCTTTGGCAAGGCTGTTGCTGGTCGATGCGCTACATCTCTACTTTCCAGACAATCTGCTTGGGATCGGCGGGTGATTTCACGTATTGCACGCGGATTTTTTCCTCGGCAGTTGCGCCGATGGTGTCGCCTGCGGGAATCGCCTGTCGGCGCGAGGCGATGTAGGCCAAAAGATCAAACATCCGTCCCATCGCTTCGCCTGCATCGCGCTCATCGCAAATCAGATAGAGATCGGGCAGGGCGATTTGGTGCATGCCATGGCTGAGAAAACTCATTTTTCCATTAGCCTCGGGGGAACGCGATACACCATTCCAGAGCAGGATGCGTGGGCTGACATCGTATTCCTCAGCCATCGTCAGGAAAAATTCTTTCGTATGAGTGGCCCGGGCGTTGCCGAAATACACTCCCACTGCTTGCGCGGCATCCACAAGTGCTGCGAGCAGGCTCGTGAATGCCATCATGCTCTCGACAACATCGATTTCCGCCTCTGGCATTAGGGAGACGACGAGGTGAGCGCGATGATCTTCCAGTCGATTGTTTTCCGCAAAAGACGAGATCGACATGGGAAAAGCTGCTTCCGCTTCGCCGTGGGGTATCGGCCTAGGCATCAGCGCGACGAAAGCGGTGCCTATGCCCTCCACCGTCATCATCACCACATCCTTTTCGGCATCGCTCGCAGGAGCGGCATTCTCATCGGCTGCGATGCTGATGGTATGATGTCCCTGCGCATACTTCGCAAACGCGGCAATGATGGTGTCGCTCGCAGGAAATTCGTCAAAGCGCAGCAAAACGAAGGCGAGGAAATGATTCGGTTTTTCCAGCAGCGGTGCTTCACATTTGCCGAAGGGGAACAGTTTACTAAAGAGGCCCATGATGATCGATGTTGCGTTAGTGGAGGCAGGGGGATTGCGATCTCTCGATTTTATAGAAAGCGCGCATACGAGCAAATCGTCTCTTTTATCGATAGGGATTCAAGAAATTTTCCGAGGAAGAATCGCTTTTGCTTCGGCGAGAAGATTGTTCATGAAACATGGTTCCTGCCATGGAGCGGGTCATGGCGATGCGGCAGGGGCGGATGTGCTGCATGGTGCGGAAAAGAATCCGACGCGGCAGCGTCAGCCAATCGTGTGATGATTGGAAGAGCGGGGTGAGCCCGCGGGTGGCGGCGCGATAGTAGCGGATCTGCATGCTGCGCTGGCGGGTGTAGTGTTTCAGCGCGAGTGGTAATGGGTATTGGGCGATGCATTCGGCTAGGCATGCGGCATCCATGAGGGCGAGGTTGACACCTTGGCCAAGTTGCGGACTCATGGCGTGGGCGGCATCGCCGAGCACAGCGACGCCGGGGGCAGTCCAGCGAGTGAGGCGGACATCGCCGTAGCGGGCGGTGATGATTTGCTGCCAATCGCTGATTTGCGCCAAGAAACTTTCGGCTTTTGGTTCGTGATGGAGGATGTTGTTTTTCCACTCTTGCAGGGGCTGTGAGCGGATGGCGGCGTCATCGGTGAGACGCACGCTCCAGAACAGACTGAGAAGTTCTGGGGTGTTTGGCTGGTGCCTACCGGTGGGAAGGAATCCGCAAAGGATGCGAGTGTTGTGGACAATTTGATGAAGCTTGTGGGAGTCGAACGAGCCATCATTTTCGCCAATGAACCAGTGCGCGCCCCAGGGGTAGGAGTGATCGACAGCGGCTGGGGCGACGCAGTGGCGGAGGGTGGAGCGAGCGCCATCGGCGATGATGAGGAGGTCAAATGGGCCATGTTTTTGTCCGTGAGCGTCGGTGAGTGTCCAGCGAGCGTCATGGGAGCAGGCCTGAGTGATTTCGTGATTCCAATGCATTTGTGCTCCGGCTTGATGCATGGAATCGAGCATGACATGGAGAAGCGCGGGGCGATGAAGGCCGAGGCCGAAGCTGCCATTTCGCCAATCTGCATAATCGAGCCGCATGAGGGTGCGCTGGTTTTCCCAGACGTGGAGGGTGTCGATGCGGGAGCCGAGTTGGAGGATGGTTTCGAGGATGCCGATGTCTTGGAGGACTTGCATGCCACTGGGTTGCAGCATGAAGCCCGCACCAACGGCGCGGCAGGTGGGGGCTTTGTCGAACACTTGCACGTTGTGGCCTTGTCGAGCAAGTAAGATGGCGGAGGCTGGCCCAGCGGTGCCGCAGCCGACGATGCCGATGTGTTTTGGCGGATTCATGACAGGGACTCCTGCGAGCGGGTGAACGGATCAAGCATTTTTTAACGACGGATTGTACGGATTGTTTTGATCATGGATGGGGAGGAAATCTAAAAAAACGGGTGCTCGTTATTGGAGCATAGGAAGCGGAAAAAGAAAAGCACCCGCTGCATGAATTGCGGCGGGTGCTGGAATTTTTGTGGTTCGGCGAACGAGGTTCGCTTAACGATTAGTTTTTAGCGGCTTTTTGGGCTGGCGCAGCTTTTTTCGCTGGGGCAGGAGAAGCCTTTTTCGCAGGTGCAGGAGCAGCTTTCACTGCTGGAGCAGCCTTTTTGGCAGGAGCGACTTTAGGAGCATTGGCGCGTTTTTCCTCGATGGCGGCTTGAGCTGCGGCGAGGCGGGCGACTGGCACGCGGTAAGGCGAGCAACTGACGTAGTTGAGGCCGAGCTGATGACAGAACTTCACGCTGTCTGGGTCGCCACCGTGTTCGCCGCAGATACCAAGTTTGATGCCTGGGCGGGTAGCGCTGCCTTTCTTGACGGCGATTTCCATGAGTTGGCCAACGCCGGTGGTGTCGAGACTTGCGAAGGGGTTCTTCTTGAAGATCTCGGCTTCGGTGTAAGGCAAGAGGAAATTACCCATGTCATCGCGGCTGATGCCGAGAGCGGTTTGGGTAAGGTCGTTGGTGCCGAAGCTGAAGAACTGCGCCGTTTCTGCGATTTCGTCAGCGGTGAGGGCACCGCGTGGGACTTCGATCATGGTGCCGACGAGGTAGTCAAACTTGACTTTCTTCTCAGTCATCACGGCTTTGGCCATGGCGTGGACGACTTCGACTTGCAGGCTGAGCTCTTTCGCGAAGCCGACGAGTGGGATCATCACCTCTGGCTTGACCTTGATGCCTTTTTTGGCGACATCGGCAGCGGCTTCAAAGATCGCGCGAGCTTGCATCTCGGTGATCTCTGGGTAAGCGATGCCGAGACGGCAACCGCGGTGGCCGAGCATTGGGTTGAACTCATGGAGTTGCGCGACGCGTTGCATGATGAACTCGACTTTGATGCCAAGCTTGTTGGCGAGGTCGAGTTGTTGCTCCTTGGTGTGAGGAAGGAACTCATGGAGTGGTGGGTCAAGCAAGCGGATGGTAGCTGGAAGGCCTTTGAGTGCCTTGAAGATGCCTGTGAAGTCTTCGCGTTGGTAAGGAAGAAGCTTGGCAAGTGCAGCGCGGCGGTCGGCCTCATTGTTGGCGAGGATCATCTCGCGCATGGCGTCGATGCGGTCACCTTCAAAGAACATGTGTTCGGTGCGGGTAAGGCCGATGCCTTTGGCACCGAAAGCGATGGCGATGTTGGTTTGCTCTGGGGTATCGGCATTGGTGCGGACATCCATCTTGGTAGCTTTTTCACACCAAGACATGAGCTGGGTGAATTGCTGGAATTTCTCGGTCTTCAGAGCGCGTTTGTCTTTGTTGACGATGCCGGTGATGATCTCGGAAGGAGCAGTCTTGAGTGAACCTCCGTAAACGATACCAGATGTACCATCGATGGAAAGAAAGTCGCCTTCTTTGTAGGTGACTCCGCCGACGGTGACGGTTTTCTTATCGTAGTTGATGTCGAGAGCAGCAGCGCCGCAGATGCAGACTTTGCCCATTTGGCGAGCAACGAGAGCGGCGTGTGAGGAGACGCCACCTTTTGCCGTGAGAATGCCAGCGGCGGCAATCATGCCGCGAAGGTCTTCTGGGGAAGTTTCGTTACGGACAAGGAGAACGGTTTCACCTGCTGCTTCGGCAAGGACGGCGCGGTCGGCATTCAGGTAGATTTTTCCAGAAGCTGCGCCTGGACCGGCAGGAAGTCCGGTGGCGATGGCTTTGGCTTTCTTGACTTCTGCGAGGTCGAAGATCGGCGCGAGAAGTTGGTCGAGCTGATCGGCTGGATTGCGCAGAATCGCGGTTTCCCAGTCGATGAGTTTTTCTTTGACCATGTCAGCAGCGAATTTGAGAGCTGCTGCGGCGGTGCGTTTGCCGTTACGGGTCTGAAGCATGAAGAGTTGGCCATTTTGGATGGTGAACTCGATGTCCTGCACGTCTTTGAAATGTTTCTCAAGGATGGCACGAACTTTCATCAGTTCAGCGAAGGCCTTGGGCATGACTTTTTTCAACTTGGAGACAGGCTCTGGTGTGCGCACACCAGCGACGACGTCTTCGCCTTGAGCGTTAATGAGGAATTCGCCGTAGAATTCGTTTACACCGTTGGCAGGGTTACGTGTAAAGGCCACGCCGGAACCGGATTCGTCGCCCGTGTTGCCATAGACCATGGCTTGCACGTTGACGGCTGTACCCCACTCGGCAGGGATGTTGTATTTGCGACGATAGACGATCGCGCGGTCATTCATCCATGAGCTGAACACTGCACCTGCTGCGCCGCGGAGTTGCTCCCAAACGCTGTTCGGGAAGCCTTTGCCGGTGCGCTCTTTGACGAGGTCTTTGAAGCGCTTGACGAGTTCTTTTTGGTCGTCGGCAGTGAGATCGGAATCGATGATGTCTTTGCCGTATTTGTGGTGTTTGAATTCTTCGATGACGGTTTCGAAAGGTTCATGGTCTTCGCCTTCGCGTTTTTGCACGCCGAGCACGACGTCGCCGTACATCTGAATGAAGCGGCGGTAGCAATCCCATGCGAAGCGCTCATTCTTGGTGGTGGCGACGAGGGCTTTGACGGTTTCGTCGTTGAGGCCCAAGTTAAGGACGGTGTCCATCATGCCGGGCATGGAGTCGCGAGCGCCGGAGCGGACAGCGACGAGGAGGGGCATGCCAGTGGTGCCGCCAAATTTGGCACCCATGATTTTTTCCATATTGGCTACGCCTGCTTCCATTTGCGCTTGGAGGCTGGAAGGGTAAGATTTTTTGTTGGCGTAGAAGTAGGTGCAGACCTCGGTGGAGATCGTAAAGCCTGGAGGCACAGGAAGACCGATGAGGGTCATTTCTGCGAGGTTCGCGCCCTTGCCGCCGAGGAGGGCTTTTTGCGAGCCGTTCCCGTCAGCCTTGCCGGCTCCCCAGGTGTAAACATATTTGATGGACTTGCCGCCTTTGGCTGGCACGGACTTGGTTGCTGCTTTTTTCGCTGGCATTGTATTTTGGTGTTGGTGCTTCCGCTTAGGAATAGTCACGGAATGGAATGCAGATTTTGTTGCATCGATTCTGCGTGAGGGCGCGGAGCTTAGCGGGCAAATCTTGTCTGTCAACTGGTCACTTACAGTTTTTTGACAAAAAAATGCCTCACCAAAAATCAGAGAAAGATGCAAATGGGGTCAGGCACTTAGTGAAATCATTTGATTTCTATGCTCCGAGCGACTCGGGAGAAAATCCGCGAACGAGCTTTTCTAAACCTTGCTCTAGATAGCTGCGTGGGCAAGCAAAGTTCCAGCGAATGTGTCCTGGGTGTCCGAAGAAAGAGCCATCGGAAACAAAGAGCGCCGATTTTTTTTCGAGATGCATGGCGGGGTGCTCGATGCCCAGTGCGCGGCAATCAATCCACGTGAGGTAGGTGGCTTCATTGCGATTGACGATCAAGCGTGGAGCATTTGCGGCGAGGTAGGAAAGTAAGAATTCTTGATTCGCGGCGAGGTAGGAAATCATCGCGCGCCGCCATGGTTCGCCATGAAGGTAGGCAGCCTCAGCGGCGTAGTAGCCGAAGGTATTGATCTCCGCCAAAGTGTTTCCCCGTGAACTGGTGAATTTTCTTCGCAATGAGCTATCGGTGATGACGGCATAGGCAATGCCGATGCCTGCGATGTTGTAGGTTTTCGATGGCGAGAGAAGAGTGATGATACGGTGGTGAAAGTTTTCCGGCAGCTTGTGAGCGCAGAGGTGCGGCGTGGCGATTTCATCCAGAACGAGGTCGCAATGGATTTCATCAGAGACGAGGATCAAGTCGTGCCTTTCGCAAAACTCACAAAGGGATGCGAGTTCTTCTTTGGTGAAAACGCGGCCTAATGGGTTTTGCGGATTACTCAGAAGGAAGAGGCGAGTGCGTGGGGTCACGGCAGCTTCCATGGCGGCAAAATCGAAAGTCCATTTCCCCTCAATCTGTGTGTGCGGCAAGCTGATGAGATCGACCTGCTGGCCATCGTGATGGACATTGAGGAACGGTGGATAGGATGGGGAGCAGGTCATAACAGCATCACCTGGATTACAGAATGCTCGCACTGCTAGCGACAGAGCAGGGACAAGACCGCCGAGCCAGAGGATGTCGCTTTCTCCGACGTTGAGGCCTTTGGTGGTATGCAGGTAGGCGAGGGTTGCATCGATCAAGCCTGTATGTGCCTGTGCGTAGCCGAAGATGGGGTGCTGGCAGCGGCGGATGAGAGCTTCGCAAATTTCTGGTGCCGATGCAAAGTCCATGTCTGCGACCCAGAAGGGATCGAGTTCTGGGCGACGGTCGTATTTGATGTTACCGGTGCCGCGGCGCGGGATGATGGTCGAAAAGTCGTACATGATTTCAGGATGTTACAGCAATTCTGCGTAGTCGAGCATGCCTTGCTTGCCGCCTTCGCGACCGAAGCCGGACTCCTTGTAGCCGCCAAAGGGCGATGTTGGGTCAAAGGCATTGTAGGTGTTTGCCCAGACGACACCGGCCTTGAGTTGGGTGGACATGCGCAAGATGCGTGAACCTTTTTCTGACCAGATTCCTGCGCTGAGACCGTAGGCGGTGTTGTTGGCTTTTTCGATAGCTTCTTCTGGTGTGCGGAAGGTGAGGATGCTTAGCACGGGGCCAAAAATTTCCTCACGAGCGATGCGTTGGCTCAGGGTGACTCCGGAAAAAATGGTGGGGCGGAAATACCAGCCTTGGCTAGGGAGTGCGCATTCGAGTTGATGCATCTGCGCGCCTTCCGCACTGCCAGAGGCGACGAGTTCGGTGATCTTGTCGAGTTGCTGCGAAGAGTTGATGGCACCAATGTCGGTATTCTTATCGAGCGGATCGCCGACGCGAAGAGAGCGCATGCGAATTTTGATTTTTGCCAGAACTTGATCGGCGATGGATTCCTGAACGAGGAGTCGAGATCCCGCGCAGCAGACATGGCCTTGGTTGAAAAAGATTCCGTTGATGATTCCCTCGACGGCTTGATCGAGCGGGGCGTCTTCCATGATGATATTTGCGGCCTTGCCGCCGAGTTCCAAGGTGAGCCGTTTTCCCGTGCCGGCTAAAGTGTGCTGAATCCATTTTCCCACTGCGGTAGATCCAGTGAAGGCGATTTTTTTTGCGAGGGGATGTTGCACTACGGCGGCACCCGTTTCTTTTGCGCCGGTAACGAAGTTGACAACGCCTGGAGGAAGGCCTGCCTCGAGCAACAAGGTGGCGAATTTCATGCAGGTAATGCTGGTCGTCTCGGCAGGCTTGAGAACGACGGTATTACCGCAGGCTAAAGCGGGTGCCAATTTCCATGCGAGCATCAAAAGCGGGAAATTCCACGGAATGATTTGCCCTACCACGCCGAGCGGTGCCAGAGTTTTTCCGGGTGCCGCGTAGGAAAGCTTGTCCGCCCATCCTGCATGATAGAAAAAATGCGCTGCTGCCATGGGGACATCGAAGTCACGAGCCTCTTTGATGGGCTTGCCGCCGTCGAGAGTTTCCGCAACAGCAAACTCCCTGGCGCGATCCTGCAATAAGCGGGCGATTCGATAAAGGTATTTTCCTCTTTCGGCACCGGGAAGTTTGCTCCATGCGGGGAATGCCGCTGCTGCGGCTTGGTAGGCAGCATCGACGTCTGCATCATTCGCGTGAGCCATCTCAGCAAGCGTCGAGCCATCGCGAGGACTAAACGATGGGAAGAATTTTTTCGACCGAGGTGCAGTAAATTTCCCGCCGATAAAAAGCTGATAACGCTCGCTGATGTGTGGCTCGGCGGTTTCAGGTGCTGGATCGTATTCCCACAAGTTGCCGAAGAGAAGATCGCGCACAGGTTTGGCTTTTTTTGTCTTAGCGGACATGTGCTAGTGCTATATCACAACTTACTTTGAGACAAGACGATAGTAGAAAAAAGCTTCGCGACTTGTTGCTTGCCGCAAGGTGTGACAGCAATCTTCCAACGAAAAAGACTCATCCTACAGCCTTGGACCTACGGTATCGGCTTGAGGATTCCTGTTTTCGTAACGCCGTTTTCCGTTGCTTGAACGAGGATGATCCCATTCGAAGAAAGGTCAATTGCTTTAGTGATAACAAGAGTGCTACCAATCGGCTTGGTGATCAAATCATTCATGTTGAAGTATCTCCCGTTGCGCCAAAGCTTGGGAGGAATAACAACATTTGCGCTAGGATCTCCGCCAGTGATGGCGAGGCCTTGATCGGAAAGACGAATGACAGCTTCTGACATGCTCGCTGGTCCATGCCAACGATCAGCACCATTTGCGGAAATGGGTTTTTCTACATAGCATTCCCCTTCGATCGCAACCCATAGTCTTTTGGTTCCGTCAATTTTTGTATTGGGTGTTCTTTGCAATTCCGCGTTCTCGACGAGTTGATCCGTCATGAAAGAGATATCGGTTTGGGAGGCGCCTTCTTTGAGCCAAACTTTCGATAGGAGATCGTCATTTGCGGTTTCAACTCTCTCCACACATAGAGAGTGATCCTTGTCGAGAATTGCTGCGGGAAACGTATGGGATATTTGAACATTCGGGCTTAGATCTTTGACCGTAGTCATACAAAGAGAGTTACCGGAACTATCATAGTTCATCCAAACATCAAAGCCCACTCCGGTGCCAGAGCATATCGCATTGATTGTCCCGTCATTCGCAATTCCACCGAGCATCGTAACCCATTCACCTTGATCTCTGGTGTAACGATTTTCTACAATCGAAGTGCTCCAAGTGGCCGGGGGAGCTGGTGCGGGAAAGGGATACAGTGGGAAGAAGTATTTGGGTGAAGAATATTCTGTCAGGCTTGCTCCACTTCTCTTCCAGACCATTCCTGGTAAAATGGGGTCAACTTCGGTGTAATTCTCACCACGACCCAAGCCGTAGATCACACCATCATCGTTTATGTCAATAAATTCGATGACTGGTTCCGCCATAACACAATCCCTGTTTCCCACTCTTATGGTTTGCGAGCCAGACATGGGGAGGTTTACCCACTGTCCCGTACCGCTATTCCATAAGTTTTTTTGCTCTTGAATGTAACCGCCAATCCCGACGTTTCTACTGTCGCGAAAGAGGATTTGCTCATGGCAGTTGATCGCGACAGGGCGATGTTTTTCCAAGTCGGAAGAAACTTGATCGACTTGTTCGAACCAAGCATAGCGAAGTTCTTGGGCTTTGTTCCAATCGATTTCTCGATCTAAGGGAACTGCGTCTAGACCATCGAGTTTTCCATCACCATCGGTATCCGCTTTTAGGGGATCTGTGCCCAAGGTGGATTCTTGAAATTGGTTCAATCCATCACCGTCAGGGTCTGCACTTGGCAAACTCCCCTGAATTCCTCCTGGATGCATTTCCATGTAATGGTTGACCAGGTCCTGATCTGCAATGCCAGGTGTAGTCTGTGATTGCAGGGGATTCATGCCCAGAAGAATTTCATCAGCATTCGAGAGTCCATCGAGGTCGGTATCGCTATCTGCGACTTTGATGCGCCAATAGACTCGCGCAGGTGCTGGCTTGGTAGGATCCGTAGGATTGCTGGTTTGTAGGCCGATCGAACGCTGCGTTGCTCCAGTTTGCGCTGTGATCCATGGTCCCACGTAGGCCCAAAATTTCAAATCGGTGCTGGCTTGCAAGCGGTAATTTTTTCCGGCAATCACAGGCCAACTGACCTCGAAGCTTGCTTGCTGGAGCGCTTGCGTAATGCGGAGTGTGGTTTTGCCGCGGGGAATCGATGAATCAAACGGATTTGTGCCAGCAAGGCATTCCTGCGCGTTGGTCCATGCGTCCTTATCAGGGTCACTAGACGGGGCGTGATCCGGATTGCTAGCGGAAAACAGCAAGCCGTTGTTATGCTGCATCTCCCAGATGTCGGTGAGACCATTGTTGTTGGTATCAACGATGCCCTGAGCCGTCGCAAGGCAAGTGGCGATGATGCAGAGAAATCGATTGAATTGTGATATGGATGATAATTTCACGGCGCACCTCCTTGTGAACTCTGTTGCTGGTTTGTCGCTTCTGTGGCGATTGGTGGACTGATAGGATTTTCTGGGATCCAGTAGCGTATGAGCACGTCAGGTGTTGGGTCGGGCGGATTGGCTTTGAGTTTCGCTTCAGCGCGAGCATTAACTTTGGCGATTTTCTTACTTTCGGCGATAAAGGCTCGATGATGTTTTTTGTAGAGTTCGTGCAGTCCGTCGATGACAGCAAGGTCAGATGAGCTAGGATTGCCAAGAGTAACGGCATAGCTTGGGTTCGAATTCGCGTTGCCGGGTAACGCTGGAATGGTAGGAGGAGTATATGTCCTTCCAAAGCGGCGAGCCATTTCTGCAGCTTTGGCACTAGACTCGAAGCTGATAGCGAACATCACATTGTGCCTGACGCCTTGCTTCTCAAACGTAGTCACTTGGGACAAATTACGAAAATCAACGTTCGACCACGCCTCGTAAAACTCCACGGGTGTTTTTCCTTGGCTCGTCCACCTCAGATGGGTGCGCGTTACCGATGCCGCATCATCGCGATGTACTGTGCATGAAATCATGCTCAAACGGTGAGGAATTGCACGATTCGCGGCATACGCGCTGGCTTGCGCTGATTCTTGAGGAATCGGAGCTGGGAGAGGTGTGATCTCCTGTGGAGTAAGCTCTTGAATGATGATTTTTTGATCAGGACGGACGACTACCCGAGATTGAATGATCTCCTCTTCGGATACCTGCAAGGTTGGTGCTTCAGGTGTAGCAGGAGATGTATTCTGCGGTACGGGCAAAAGAAATGCTGTCGAATCTTCATTGCTTTGTCCGAAAGCGAGAAACGATGAAATGAAATAAACAAATACCAGAAAATAGCTTTTTTTCATATAGAGTCTTTGAGAGTTTGATTGGTGGTATGAAATTTTCTTTGAACGGGAACTCAAAACAGCAAACAAAATTCCTTGGGAGATCGAGATTGTTTTGAATCTTTTACTTAGTCTTTTCGATAGATGTTCCAAATGAGAATATGTCGAAACATTTTCGAAAAATCAAACACAAAAATCATTTTTTGCAACGTTTACTCTCTTGTCGTTACAATGTATTTCGCGGAAAAAGTTTCTCGGCAATGACGACAAGAGCAGATCTGCCGGACTCCGTGATGCGTCCGCAATCACGTAATTGCTCTGAGGAGGCACCAAAGAATCAATGGGTAGCGCCTTTTTTATCCAATGCACTGCGGTCCTGAAATGCTTTGCACATCAAAGCTCATCCCTGGATGACTGGCGTTCTACTTCAGATTTCGACTCGAAACCAACGGGAAACGTTGTTCCGAGGTTTTCTTTGGGGCATGGAATTGACGAGGTCGAACCGAATTCAGGGCCGACGCGTGAAATTGACAGGTAACACATTGCCATCCGTGTTGTGCATGGTTCCAGTCCATTCAATGAGTTCTTTCTGATGGGATTTTTTCAATGTCAGAATCGCCGACTGACTACCGTGGGTGTATTCGGTTAGCACCAATTCACCACTGCTGGTGTTTTTGCCTTTAAGTTCGTAAAGCTTGGAAGAGTTGTAAGGCGGATGATAGTAGAAGCCGGTGACATTGCCGTTTTCTTGCCAGGTGAGTTGAAACATCGTGAATTGTTTGCCTACGTTGCCGCCATAGAAATGGGCTTTGCCAAACACTTCTTCATCAATGGGATTCGTTTGCGCTGGCGTGTCAGTCGTTTCATTGCTGTTGCGATTCGCACAGGAAAACAAGAAGAAGCTAGCGATCAGGCCGGAGAAGATGAATTTCAACATAATGGATTGTGGTCGCGGTGTATGTAGCAGTACGAATGGATATTTCAACCCGAAATCCGAAGGATCACGTCGTCATTCGCTGCCATCATTTGCCGCGCAAGCCATTTCCGACCTTCGGGTAGCGTCGTTGGATTCATCCCACTGCGGCCAGAAACGCTAAGCACATCCATGCCTGACACCGACTTTCTGGCAGTCTCCAGCGGATCTCGTTCTTAGATGCGAATCAGAATCGCATGGTGATACCAAAAAGTCCGGTGGTTTCGGCGGAGGTGGCGCCGATGCCTTGGGCTAGACCGAGGCGGAGGCTGATGTCGTGGCGGGGGGTGTGGATGATGCTGGCGATGGCTTGGTGGTAGCCGCTGGCGCGGAAATCACCGATGGCTTCGATGCCTGCAGCCCATTGTTCGTGAAAGGAGTGGCGCAGGGCGATGGCGTAGCCGAGGGCGTTGTCGCTTCCCTCTGTGCCAGCGAGAATGATGTTGCTGACGAGGCGAGTGTTTTCGTGGAGTTCGCATTCGAGGATGAAGCGGCTGAGGTAGTAGTCTTCCTCATGGAGGTGAATGGTAGCGGGTGAGTCGCCGATGATGACGGGAACGGGCGGCGGTGGGGCATCGGGATTGAAGCGTGGGCGCAGAGATTTGCCATGAGTGTGACCGCCGTGGGAATGGCCCGCGTGGCTGCCATCGAGCTGGGAGGAGTCGAAGAAATGATAGGAGAGAGTAGCACCGAGGCGAAAGCGATCGTTGATCGGAAGTGCCCATTGCAAGGTGGGAGCAATGGCGTTGGCTTGGAGGTCGTCAATGGCGTTGCCGTCGAGAGTGAGTCCGAAGGCGAGGTGAGAGCCGAGGCCGGCGATGAGGCCGACTTCCAGCGAGGGTTCAGAATTTCCCGCAGCGATGGTGGCGAAGGTGAAGTAGGCATTTTTCTGCGGCACGCGGGCATCGATGGTGACAAAGAAGTCTTGGCCATGATGGGCGTGGCAAATGGCGCTGGTGAGGAGAAAGGTGAGGGTGAAATGTTTCATGGGAGTTACCAATTTCGCCGCATACGGAAAAAGCGAGTGGGCGCTTGGGTGGGGTCAATTTCTAGGGTGAGGGGGTCGCCAAGATGCGTGTCGCCGTGGGCGGGGAGCCATGGGCCGCTAAGGCTGGTGGAGCTTTCGGGATACCAGTCGGGGACGTTCCATTGGAGGCGGAGTTTGGGGTGGGCGGGGAGCAGCAAGGCTTGGGGCACGGGCTGCAGGGTATCGGGTATGCCGTTGCCGTTGCGGTCGTCGGAGCGGCGGCGAGTTTCCGTGGCGGGGACGCCTGAGAAGGTGAGGGCATCGTTGGTGGTGAGGAGGTTGAGTAGGGCGCTGCGGGTGAGGGATTTTGTGGCATCGATGTAGCGAGAGGTGGCCGAGTCCCAGCGCAGGCGGAGGGTTTCGCCGTTGGCGCGGCCCCAGACGACGAGGCCGTTCCAGCCGAGGTTGGCTTGGGTTTCTAGGAGGGTGATGCGGGAGAGCAGGTCGCTGCTGGTGCGATTCGCGGTTGTGGTGGTGAGGTCGTGACCTACGACAGGGGCGGTGCTGGTGTCGAAGGAGAGGATGAAGGCTTTGAGGTCAGCGAGGTTGGTGCGTTTGGTGGAGGTGAGGGGTGGTTTATCGAGCAGGTCGAGGTCGTAGGGATGGACGATGGGCAGGAGGTGGCCGGAACCATCTGCGGCGAGGCCGAAGCCGGAGAGGGAGTCCGCGCCGGGGGTGGGATCAAAGATGCCATCGCGTTGGTAGATGAGGCGGAGTGGGGGATTTTTGAAGGGCTGGAAGCGATCGACGTTGGAGGCGAAGTCGATATTTTGATCTGTGCCAGCATTGAAGTCGTGGCAGACGATGCAGTGGCTGAGGAGGTGGTCATTGAAGATGGTGAGACCGCGAGAAGCATTTCCTGCGGGGTGGTTGGTGCGGAGGGTGCGGTCGAGATTGCGATGGGGATTGGGGTGTAGGGCGATGGTGTTCAGGTAGGCGGCGAGGTGATCCATGTCATCGGTGGGCTGGAGGGTGCCGCCCATGAGGTTGGGGAAGGTGGTATTGAAGGACTGGATGGAAGGTTTATCGCCGCGCCAGTGGAACTTGGTGGTGATGGCGGCGGCGGGGCGAGGCGAGCCATCGGTAGGGTCATTAGGGCGAGCATCGTTGGTGGAGAGGCCGTGGAGAGTTTGCGTGAGGAGGGGACCTTTCATCGGGTGGAGCTGGGATTGGATGACGGTGAAGTCGTGAATGGAAAGCTCTGCTGAGGGGACGGAAACCATGGTGCCGCTGGGGTCGCCGAGATCCCAGGCGAGGCCATCGCGGTCGGAGTCGAGGTGGCATGAGGCGCAGGAGATGGTGCCATTGCCGGAGAGTCGGGCATCGTAGAGGACGCTGCGCCCGTGACGGATGTGGGCGGGAAGTGGATTGGTGGAGCCGATGGCGGTCTCGGAGAGCACGTTGCCGTTTATGGGATCGATGGTGGTGAGGGTGTCTGAGAGCTTGTTGAGAGAGTAGAGTCGGTGTGGGGTCAGGGCGAGGGAGCGCGGGCCGCGCATCGGTTCGGTGGGAAGGAGGGAGGTGCGGAGATCGATGCGGCGGACGATGGCGCCGGTGGCGGGGTCGATTTCTGCGATGCGGTCGGAGTTAAAAGCGGAAACCCATGCGCGGGTGCCGTCGGCATTGAAGCGGACGGAAGTAGGCTGGGCAAGTGCGAGCGGGATCAGTGCTGCATCGGGAGTGGTGCGGCGTGGAATGGAGGGATTGAGATTATGGTGGAGGATGGAGCCGGAGGATATGGGGATGCGCGAGAGGCGGTGGAGCATGAAATGGCCGTTGAGTTCTGGCTCGAATCGCGTGAGGTTGAGCGAGTCGGAATTGGCGCACCAGAGGGAGCCATCGGGGTGAATGGCGAGGTCGAAGAGGTGGGTGCCGACATCGCTGATCCAGCGTGTGACGGTCTGGGTGGTGGTGTTGATTTCTGCGATGTCGTTATCGAGCACGTTCCAAGAGACGCGAGGGTCATTGGC
Organism: Verrucomicrobiaceae bacterium; assembly: GCA_027487435.1. GTDB lineage: Bacteria > Verrucomicrobiota > Verrucomicrobiia > Verrucomicrobiales > Akkermansiaceae > UBA956. The sequence goes on from JAIYDP010000024.1 coordinate 64,842, forward strand.
GGCGACGATGAGGCCGACGCGCGGCGGCGCAGGCAGGGTGGGATTGGTGGGAGCGGGCTGGAGAGGTGCTTGCGCTTGGCCGAGGATGGTGGTGCGATTTCCCGAGAGTAAGGAGGCGACGTAAAGGCGGCTGCCATCGGCATTTGTTGCAAGGGCGCGCGGCATCACGCGACGGAGAGGGATTTCGCCTAACGAAGCGCGGGTTGTGGCATGGAAGACCGCAATGCGGGCGTTGCGGGAGCAGGAGACGAAGGCTTTTCCTGCGGCGAAAACGACATCGGCAGGTTCATCGGGGACGCGCAGGGTATCGATGATGATTTGTCGGGACAGGGAAATGACCGAGATGGAATCGGAGACTTCATTGACGACCCAGACTTCGTCATTGGTGCGAGCGCGGACGGAGACGGGCGCGGTGGAGACGGGGATTTCCGCGATGAGCAATGGTGTGGCGCGGGGTGGAGAGCCGATGTCGAACACCGAGAGAGAATGGGCGGTGGAGTGGAGGGCGAGCAGTTTCGAGGCATCGGGAGTCATCGCGATGGGGCTTTGCTGGCGAGCCTCGAAGAACGATTGCGAGAAGCTTAGTGTAGTAAGGAAAAAGAGAAGCAGAAAAGGTAGTCGCGCGTACATAAGTGGGTCTGGGATGAAGTAAAAAATGGGGGGAGTCCCTGCCATGCATGAGCATGGCAGAGGTGATTTGCGGATGTTTAGCGACGGCGGCGGCGCAACAGAGCCAAGCTGCCGAGGGCACCAAGGATACCAGTTGAGGGTTCTGGAACGGTGCTCAAGAACAGATTGTAGGTCTGGCCTCCCGGGACAGTACGGGAATCGGAGCCATTGCCGACGGCGAGTGTGTAGATACCGGGTTCGATCTGAAACGTGGAGCTCAGAGATGCACCAGAGGCATTGAAGTCATGCGTCACATAGCCGAGGCCAGGGGTGCCGCCGGGGCCATTTTTGTCCCATGGGCCATTGAGCGTGGCGATCTGATTGCCGTTATTGGAATAGGTATGTGCTTGTCCGGGCAGATCTTCGATGGATTCCCCAGAATAGAGGACGAAGCCGGGACGAGCGGAGGCGTTGAGTGAATCGAGCATGACGGTCATTACCGTGGAGCTGGTGATTTCGAGGAGAAACCAAGAAGAAGTGTGCCCCCAGCCACGATTTTGATTTTTTGCGGGATCGAGATCAACGAAACTCCAGCCGCCGACAGATGTGGAGGTGAGCCAAGAGTCAGTCACAGAGAAGCCGACTTTCGCTTCGTAAGGGAAGGCGACAGTGTCAGAGCCGGGATTTTCGTAGGGTGCGACAACAGTGGCGGCGGATGCCATTTGGCATGTAACGATGGTAGTGAGAATGAAATGTTTCATAATGTTTTTGATAAATATGTTAGAGATTTGTTAGATGAATGAGTGATGGACTACTTTGCGTAGGCGAGCGACAAACTCGTGCGCGGGACAAGTCCACGGTTGCCCCATGTTTGAGTGAAACTGGCAGATGCGGGTATGAATCCGTTTAACCATGAGACGTAGTGTCATCAAGCTAGCCAGTGGAGCGATGTTGATGTAGAACCACCTAGCCAAGGCTACCGCAAGCTATGGGTAGCATAGGAAAAAACATTTCCCCAAAATGAGGTGAAACGTGAAGCAGGTTCTATACAGAGTAACCGTGCAATGCTCTCGGTGGAGGAGCGTCCGGAATGCTGTGCCATTGCGGAATGAGGCTAGCCAGCGCCCAGTTGGCAGGTAGGCTAGAAAGTGGGACATCGCGCCGAAGAAAGTCAGCGGATGACTGGGGGAGTAGATCTTTAAGACTCAGTCCATCGAGGCGAATGGGAGCACGTGGGTCTTGTTTTTTTTCCGATTCGCGACCCTTTGCAATGGACTTACAAAGTTCGCATGGGTGCTCGCCATCGAAGGTCTTGATGATGCCTTGGCGCAGGCCATCCGCTTGAGAATATTCGATGAGCATCTTTGTCCACGCCACAGCTTGCAAGATGCCCCATTGACCACCGCTGAGATGGAGAATGGCACCGAGAACAAGAATGATGCGGAAAACGCGCACGGGGAAGACGTAGATGTGTGTGATGAGTTGTCAAGCCTTCACTACGCAAAACATTCGAACGAAATGGATGGCTTTGGTTCGCGCTGTGGCTAACCAACCATCAGTCTGCGTTCGCTTCGGCTCCATCTTCCTCAAGGGAAATCTTTCGAATCATCACCTTATCGATGCGCTGGCGATCCATGTCGATCACCTCAAAGGAAAAACATCCTTCAACAAATCTCTCACCCTCGGCTGGCAAGCGATCTAAGCGATGCACAATGTAACCCGCCAGTGTTTGAAAGGGCTCGTGCTCCTTTTCAACGACTTCTTCTAGCTCGGGGAGTTGTTCGATGACATCGTCGATTTCCATCAGACCGTCCACGATCCACGTATCATTTCCCGTTTTACGAAAATTTGTAGAGCCCCGCTCGAAGCTAGATGGCCTGAGGTCGCCGACAATTTCCTCCACCAAGTCCTCTAACGTGATCAAGCCACGAATGGTGCCAAACTCATCTGCCACTAACGCAGCGCCAAGCGGCGAAGCTCGTAAGGTCTCTAACAAACTCAAAGCGGGTTGATTTTCCGAAACAAAGATCGGCGCCGTGAGCATTTCCGTCAGTGGCCGATTCGTTCCACTCGCGGCATTGGCGAACAGATCGCGCAGCGACACCAGGCCACAAATTTCATCACGTGATCCTTCATGCACAGGAAATACCGTTTGACGACTCGCTGCAACACGCGGCCAAAACTGAGCGGTTGATTCATCTAGTTTGAGAAAAACAACCTTCGGCTTAGGTTTCATGATTTCCTCCGCCAGCACCATGCGCAGATCGAAGACTCCTTCGACCATGTCCGATTCATTTTCATCGACTGTTCCCGTGATGATGCCCTCACGGACAATGACTTGCACCTCCTCGCGCGTTGGCCCCGACGGTGTCATGCCAGTGCCGCCAAACAAACGCATCAAAACTTGCGTGCTGATTTCCAAAAGTTTCACCACAGGACTCGCCACCTTCGCCAGCAATGCCATCGGCGGAGCCATGGCCACAGCGATAGCCTCAGAGTGGCGCAAGGCGATGCCCTTTGGTGCCAACTCGCCGATGACCAAGGACAAATAGGTGATCACCGTCACGACGATGCCAAAAGCAATCTTAGCGGCGTAAGGAGCCAAGAGCGGAACGTGGCTGATCCATGGCTCAATGTATCCGGACAGTGCCGCACCGCCAAAAGCACCAGACAAAACGCCGACCAAGGTGATACCGATTTGCACCGAACTTAAAAAGCGCTCGGGATTTTCCAAGAGCTTCAACGCCTGCGCCGCGCCCTTGTTTCCTTCCGCTGCGAGTTGCTTGAGCCGGCCTTTTCGCACAGAAACGAGCGCGATTTCCGTCATGGCAAAAACGCCGTTACAGACCAAAAGGAGGAGAATGAGAATGATTTCGTACATGATGAAGCTCGCTTGTATCAATAGCAGAATGCCCGCACCTTTCCTAAGCCATTTCTCACAAAGATGCAATCACCAGAAATGCGCAAGCCGTTCATGCGAAGCGGGAGGAGTGTGGGGGAAGAAAAACGATTGCCTTTCTGCGGGGAAAAATGCTGCCCTGCGTTGACAGTGCGCGGTTGCGAAGTTACAAGCGGGCATGCGAAGTTTGATCAAGCGCGTAGTGGCTAGCGAAGTGCCAATGGAAGAAGTGACCATAGCCGGTTGGGTGCGCACGCGCCGCGACTCGAAGACATTTTCTTTCCTAGAAATCAACGACGGCACCTGCCTCGCCAATCTTCAAGTCGTAGCCGATGCCAGCATCTCAGGCTACGAAGACATCGAACGCATGCTCACGGGTGCCTCGGTGGAAGTCCGTGGCAAGCTGATTGCTTCGCCAGCACAAGGACAAAAATGGGAACTGCAAGCCACGCAGCTTCGGCTCATCGGCGAGGTGCCTCACGATTATCCCTTGCAGAAAAAGGGTCATAGCTTGGAGTTTCTGCGCAGCATTTCTCACCTACGTCCGCGCACCAATCTTCATGGCGCGGTGTTCCGTATGCGCAGCCGCATGGCCTATTGGGTGCATCAATTTTTCCAAGAACGCGATTTCACTTACGTCCACACGCCCATCATCACGGCGAGCGATTGCGAAGGCGCGGGGGAAATGTTTCGCGTCACGACCTTGCCGGACGATAAGGTATCGCGCGATGCAGAAGACTTCTTCGGCAAGCGATCCTACCTCACCGTGAGCGGTCAACTGGAAGGCGAGACCTTTGCCTCGGCGCTCTCAAACATCTACACCTTTGGTCCGACATTTCGGGCAGAAAACTCCAACACCTCACGGCATGCCGCCGAGTTTTGGATGATCGAGCCCGAAGTGGCGTTCTGTGACTTAGCTGGCGACATGGATCTTGCCGAAGCGTTGGTGACCTATCTGGTGCAACAGACGCTCGACCACAACGAGGGCGATCTAACAATTTTCGAAAAATTCGTCGATAAAGAATTGCGCCAACGCTTGGAGTTTGTGGCGAGTCGTCCCTTCGAGCGTGTCACGTACACTGAGGCAGTCCAATTGCTCAAGAAGAGCGGGAAAACATTCCAATACCCCGTGGAATACGGCCTCAATTTGCAAAGCGAACACGAGCGCTGGTTGACGGAAGAGTATTTCAAAAAGCCCACCACAGTTTTCAACTACCCGAAAGAAATCAAGCCGTTTTACATGCGTCTGAATCACGACGATGCGACCGTCACGGCGATGGACGTGCTGGTGCCAGGGATTGGCGAGATCGTCGGTGGTAGCCAGCGGGAGGAGCGTTTGGATGTGTTGTTAGAGAATATGAAACGTCACAACCTCAGTGCCGAAGATTACTGGTGGTATGTGGATTTGCGACGTTACGGCAGCGTGCCGCATGCGGGCTTTGGGCTAGGATTCGAACGAATGCTGATGTTTGCCACGGGCATGAACAACATCCGCGATGTCATTCCTTTTGCTCGCACGCCTGGCAGTTGTGAGTTTTGAGAAGATTACTTTTCGACCATTCTCGGTTTGCTCCATGCATCGCGCCAAGCGAAAGCCATGGCAAAGCAGAGCGGGCCTAACAATTCAAAACCTTCTTCATAAGCTTGTATATAGCGTCCCCATGAATCAGAAACGGTGATTTGAAAAAGTTGTTGAAGTAGCGCCACACTGCGATCGAGTGCTTTCCCCACGAAAAATAAAGATACGCCGACAAAAGCGAAATAGACGCGAGCGTTGCGCCAATCCGCCGACGAACGAAAGCAGCGAATGCAGAAATAGAGAGCGTAGCAAACAAGGCTGATGAATAAGATTACAACAAAAGCGGCGATCATTTTTTCCGCGAGAGGAGCTGCCGAGTTCGTGTAATATCGAACTTTTAAAATTCCATCGGTCGTAAATTTTTTATGCCAATCGGCTTCACGTGCCGCGCAGAGCACAAACAACATTGCTATCGCCCCGTGGTGCCATCGTTGCGATTTGCTGGATATCATCGCAGCTATAGCAGCGAGTAACCAGATGACGATCGAGTTTTGCTCGAAAAAACCCGACTCCATAAATAGTGGCTGAAACGTGTCATCACTGAGAAATGTTGCCAAGATGGTCAACATCGCGCCGTAGCTCAGGAAGATGGAAAGAACGAGGAAGAAGGGCCGAGTGATTATGGCTTTACGCATTCGCTTGATGATAAGAAGAGGATCTTACAACATGCAATCACGGATTATTGCAGTAATACGATTTTTTTTGCTAGCGACAGTTTTATCGACTCACAGTTCACAAACAGGTTTGTCTCGCCGCTTGACCTGCAAGGGAGTCTATGTAGAATTCCTCCATGAACAAGAACATGAGTCGCTATTTCCATTTTTGTTGTTCATGTTTGCTGCTGGGACAAGTCTTGGCAAAAGGTGATGATCAAGTTCCTGATTGGCGCTTGGAACTATTGACGGAAGTTTCTCTTACATCTGATACGCCTTCGTTGGAAAAAATCGTGAAGTCTTTTGCGTTTTCTCAAGAAGATTTCACGGGTGCTGTGGCTCTCCTTGGCGATCCGAAACTTTCTGTTCGCCGGCAAGCCCAAGAAGCCATCCTGCGCATGGGCCCTGCTTCATTGCCGCACATCAAGGAAGCGAGTCGAAATGCCGATGCAGAAACTCAAATGCGTTTGTCGGAAATTGCTACATCGTTCGATAATGAAGAGCGCTGTCACGGGCGCAGCTTACTTTTTGAGGCTGTCACCGGACTGCTCTACGAGCGAGCGAATCCTGGAAAAGAGCACGCATCACGTAGGGTGTATCGCGAGATCTTTTCGCAGGCGACGGAATCCCTCGCGAAGGGCTATCGTGGCATGAAGATGGATGCTTCCTTCAAGACCGAAGGTGTGGTAAAGGATGGCATGTTGCGTTTTCGCAGTGCGAATGGTAACATCGATACCGATCATCGTTTGTTATTAACTGCGAAGAGTTGCACGGGCAAGGCAGAGTTTCCCGAAGTCTTGCGCTTCCAAGTCAAGATCGGCGGCGAGGGCGAACGCGAGGGATCGTATCACGTGGGTGTGTCGTTAGGCAAAGTTCGCGCTTTGTACCATCCAGGTTACGCGGGTGGGGGATTTCGTTTTCAAAATGTTGGCACCGAAAATATGCTCACCACGAATCAATCAATGGGTTTTACGCCTTCCGTCAAACGTTTGCAGACAATGAGATGTCGTGTGGAGAAACAGGATGACGGCAAGGTGAAATGGGATGTGTGGATCACTGATGGCGACAAAACGTTTCAAAAAAGCCACGTTTTTTCCGCACAGGAGATCGGGTCATTCGATGTTCTGGGTCTCGATCGCAGCGGATTTCCAGGAGGCGCCGCGATGTTTGATGACCTGTTGGTGGAGTGGTGAAAGATCAATGAGCGGCGAGCCAGTTTACCCCGGTACCAGACTCGACGACAATGGGCACATCATGTGGCAATGGCAGTGCCGTTTGCATGGCGTGGAGGATTTTTTGCAGAACCTCTTCTTGCTCCTCGGGAACCAGATCGAAGACCAGTTCGTCGTGCACTTGGAGCAGCATGCGCGTTTGATACGAGGATTGTAGAATCTCGTCGATGCGGATCATCGCGAGCTTGATCATGTCGGCAGCGGTGCCTTGGATGGGAGTGTTGATGGCGGCGCGTTCGGCGTTGCCACGAATGTTTTGATTCGAGCTATGAATGTCGGGCAAGTGGCGGCGGCGTCCGCTGAGCGTCTCGATGAAGCCTTGCTCGCGGGTGCGAGTCACGATGGTTTCCATGTAGGATTTCACTCCGGGGTATTGAGCGAAGTAGTTTTCGATCAAGGTGCTCGCTTCCGTGCGTGAGATGGAAAGTCGTTGGGCGAGACCGAAGGCAGAAATGCCGTAAATGATCCCGAAGTTGACCATTTTTGCACGAGAACGCATCTCGCGGGTGACGGATGTTTCGTCGATCTGATAGACCTTCGCCGCAGTGGCGGTGTGGACATCGATGTTGCGGCGGAAGGCATCGATCATGCCAGGATCGCCGGAGAGCGCGGCCATGATGCGAAGTTCGATTTGTGAGTAGTCGCAACTCAAGAGTAGGCAATCTTTGGCAGGGATGAAAGCTTTGCGGATGCGGCGGCCATCTTCCGAACGAATGGGGATGTTTTGGATGTTCGGGTCAGTGGAGGCCAGCCGCCCTGTGGCTGCGACGAGTTGGTGGAAGGTAGTGTGAATGCGGCCCGTGCTGGCGCGGATGTGCGAAGGTAGTGCATCCACGTAGGTGGATTTCAGCTTGCTGGCTTCTCGGTAGCTGAGGATGTCATCGATGATAGGATGCACGCCTTGTAGGGTGGTGAGTGTCGCTTCATCGGTCTTGAATTGCCCGCTGGTGGTTTTTTTTGCCTTGGCGGCGAGCTGCAGTTTGTTGAAGAGGATGTCGCCGAGTTGTTTGGGCGAGTTCAGATTGAAATGAGAGCCGGCGTGTTGGTGAATGGATTGCGCCATGGCATCGATACGCCGTTGTAGCTCTTGGCCGATTTCCGTTAGGGCGCTGGTATCAATGGCGATGCCTTGCTGTTCCATGCGCACGAGCACGGGAATGAGTGGGGATTCGATGGTCTCGAAGATCGTGGTTTGTTGCTCCGCGGCAAGTTGTTTTTCTAACAGATCGGCGAGTTGCCATGTGACATCGGCATCTTCCGCTGCGTATTCACCTAGCACTGCAAGCGGGATGTGTTCCACGCTAAGCGCGGCTTTGTTTTTGGATGCGGTGCTGGCAGCAAAGGCAAAAAGATCATCCGCAGGAGTCGAGGAAGCCTCTGGGGATGCGATGTCGGCAAACTTGATGGGCGTGTAGTGGAGCAGCGCTTCGGAGAGACGATCCATGCTGTGTCGTTGCTCGGGATGAAGCAGCGCGTGCGCCAGCATGGTGTCGCAAAATGGCCCGTTACAGGAAATGCCGTGATGGTGGAGAATGGCGAGATCGTATTTGAGGTTGTGGCCGACTTTTTTTGCCTTGCCATGGAAAATGTCTTGGAGAGCTTGCTGCCATTCGGTCGATAGCCCCTCGCGTGGCACGCTGAGATACCATGCTTCGTGTGCGTGCCAAGAAAAGGAAATACCTAACAATTTTGCCGTGGAAACATCCAGCGAAGTGGTTTCGGTATCGAAACAAAAGGCGGATTGCTTAGCGAGTAGCTGAAACAAATCGCTCGCACGCTCTGGCGAATCGACAATGTGATACTGATGCGCTACGTCGCGAATGGTGCGCAGCGCATGAGCGTGCGGAGCTTCGGTTGGTTCCGTCGTGGCAGCGGCATGGCTGGGAGGCGATGGTGAAACGCGAGCGGCAAGACGTTTTGCGATGGTGCGAAGTTCAAATTCTTGGAACAGTTCCAAGGCGGCAGAAACATCATGCGGGATCAATGCCAGATCATCCCATGCGACATCGAGCGGTGCATCTGTGATGATGGTGGCAAGTTTTTTCGAGAGTAGGGCTTGATCGGCGTTGGCGAGTAACGAATCAGCGATTTTGCCTTTGAGTGATCCCGCATTCGCGATCAAGTTTTCCATGCTGTCCCAATCGGCGATGAGTTTTTTTGCGGTTTTTTCACCCACTCCAGGCACGCCGGGGATGTTATCTGAGGCATCGCCCCAGAGGCCAAGGATGTCGATGACTTGGGCGGGGCGTTGGATTTCCCATTGGGCGAGCACGGCAGGAAGGTCGAGAATTTCATGATCGCTGCCCTTGCGTCCAGGTCGCCAGATGGAAGTGGTAGTGCTGACAAGTTGGCAGAAGTCCTTATCAGGCGTAACCATGTAGGTATGGAAACCGCCATGAGCATCGGCGCGATGCGCCAAGGTACCAATCAAGTCATCCGCCTCGAAACCATCGATTTCCAAGATCGGGATGAACATCGCTTGGCAGAGACGTTTGACCTGAGGAATGGCTGCGAGAAGCTCTTCGGGAGCGGCTTGTCGCTGCGCCTTGTAGGCCGGATAAAGAATGTGCCGTTCGGTGGGCGCATGAGTGTCAAAGGCTACGCCAAGATGCGTCGGGCGTTCTTGCTCGATGATATTGAGCAGAGTATTGGCAAAGCCGAAAAGAGCCGAGGTGTTGATGCCTTTGGAATTGCGGATCGGGTTTTGCATGAAAGCAAAATGCGCCCGGTAAATCAGCGCCATGCCATCGAGGAGATACAAGCTCATCGGCTCGGTGGTTTTCTCCATGGTAAAATCGAGGGGGCTTTCAGGCGCGGATTGTGACATAGCAGCTTTGTATGGAATGGACGATTCGCGTCAAGGAAGAAGCGGAACTTGACCTTGCCAAGAGCCACTTCCTCAGTAAAATCCATGCACGCCATGTCCATCGATCTCGCCGCCGAAATCCAGCGCTTAAAACACGAGCGCAATGCTGTTATCCTCGCCCACAATTACCAGACCGGTGATATCCAAGACGTGGCCGATTACGTAGGCGACTCACTTGGCCTCGCCTACCACGCCAAGGAAACCCAAGCCGATGTGATTGTTTTCTGTGGCGTTCACTTCATGGCGGAGACCGCAAAAATCGTCAATCCCAGCAAAACTGTGGTGCTGCCAGACAAGGATGCGGGCTGCTCGCTGGAACAATCCTGCCCTGGCCCACAGCTAGAGAAATTTCTCCTCGATCACGCCGAAAAGAATTACTACGTCATCGCCTACATCAACTGCTCCGCGCATGTGAAAGCCTTGTGCGATGTAATATGCACCTCTGGCAACGCGGTAAAAATCGTCAACAAAGCTCCTGCTGACCGACCCATTCTCTTTGTGCCAGATGAAAACCTCGGCGCATGGGTGATGGAGCAGACGGGACGCAAAATGGATTTATGGAAGGGCAATTGCTACGTCCACGTCGAGTTCACTCGCGAGTCCATCCGCCGAATCAAGGAACAACATCCCGGAGCGCTGGTCGTCGCTCATCCCGAATGCACCCAAGCGGTGCGTTTGCTGGCCGATGAAGTCTGCTCCACCGAGAAAATGGTCACCTACTGTCGCGAGGCACCGGTGAAGGACATCATCGTCGTGACCGAGAGCGGCATGCTGCATCGCCTCCGCCGCGAATGCCCAGACAAGAACCTCATCGCCGGACCTACCGATCATTGCGCCTGTGCGGATTGTCGATACATGAAAATGAATACCCTGCAAAAACTCCACGATTGTCTGAAAAATCTCAGTCCCACCGTCGAGTTGCCAGAGGACATTCGCGCCCGTGCGGAAATCCCTTTGCTGCGCATGTTAGAACAATCTCGCGAAGCGTAAAGGCGATGAAAATCCTAAGATGGGAGATTTTTTCAAAAGATTTTCTTGCCAAGATCGGGAAAAATCGCTTACTCTTCGCCCCCCGCGATGCAAATCGCACCACATCCTGCTCGGATGGCGGAATTGGTAGACGCGCTAGACTAAGGATCTAGTAGGGAAACCTGTGGAGGTTCGAGTCCTCTTTCGAGCACTTTTCTATATGGAATAAGGAATCCCGAGGCTACTAAGCTTCGGGATTTTTGTTAGATATAATGGTCTATTTCATCAGATGGGCAGAAGATGGGCAGATTAATTTGTCCTCCTCTGTCGCTATTCGTCGAGTACTAAGCGGTAAATCTCACTCAATTCGCACTCATGATTCGAATCAATGTGCTATGCCATCTCAACGAGATTAAATTTTTTCCCGCTAAAAAACATCCGCTGACATACTGGACAAATGCCTCACCAACCTAATTGATGGGGTGTAAATTGCGTCTATCGCGCTGGGATATGTATATAATCCGCTTCCAAATTCATGAGTTGGATAGTCCTCGGAGAAGTAACTGTTCAATAGAACAGCAAACACACGCCAAATTTTGGAACGTGCACTGAACGAGCTGTAAAGTTCAAGCTTTGGTTGACGGTGCCTAATTGACTTAGGGATTTAGTAGGGATCTACCATCCAACGCCGTGGAGAGTAAATCCCGCCCAATATAGCGGATGAGCGAATGGCGGTGAATCCGGAGATTCGGTTTCCAACCGCTTGAGGCTTGTCACGCAAGCTGCTCGCATCGCTTCGCAATTCTCTTCGGCTAGGATTGTCGGCAGGATTTTTTCACGAAGAATATTTAAGCTGCTCGGCGATCCCGCGCCGATACCCCGCAGCCAGCGCTGGGATTGATGGAGTGCCGAGACGGGGCTGAGTCCGTGGCCTCCGTCCCAAAGTTCATGAAATTTGACTCCTAGGAGAGCTGCCGCCAAGTCATCCACTGGCCACAGAGTGCTGATCACGCATCGGGCGCCCGAATGCAGAAATGCGGTAGGCAAACTGATCTCTCCGTCGATATAGGAGGGGAGTAGCAATGCGCTTTCGCAGCCATTGATGAATACCAAAAGGCAATCGGGAAGCATTCGGCTATGTGCCAGTAACCCGGCTGTAAGCCAGTCACCGTCGTGGAGCGAGAGGCCGGAATTCGCAGGATTGCGTGGAGCGAATGACGAATGGCCAGAAAAAGAGAATGCCTTGGCTTGCTTAGAGTGCTGGCGGAAAGCAGCAAGTGTTGCTGCGGAGCCGGCAAAGGCATACGTGGAGTATTTTTGCGCCAGCTTCTTGGTCTCCCATTCGGAAAAAGGTAGATTTTGGTCGGGATTTCCAAAGAGAAGAATTTCTCCTGAATGGGAAGGAATGGGACGGTTGAGAGCCCTCAACATAGAACCGCTGGGAGTATAGGAAACCTCGATCAAGTCACCCAACCTTGTCCCCCCATTTCCTACCTCGCATGCGTGCAACGGATAGAGCCGGAGAGATTCATGGGGCATGAAAATTACACGCTGAATCGCGTTCTCCGCTCGATGGTCAGGAAACTCCGACAGACGATTCCATAGTGGCGAAACCAGATCTTTCGATATAGTGGTCAGGAGCGAGGGAAGGAAGCTCATCCACCGACTGCGGTTCCAGCCGGTATTGGAACCGCTAGAATTCACACCATGGTAGTGATTCATCCATTCAGCATGATGGAATTCATGGTATTCCACTGATATCGAGTCGAATCGAATCATGTCAACGAAGCCCGAAGCCGTAACAATGAACGCCACCGTTTCGTCGGGAAGCATGGCGAAAGTGACAAAAACCGTTCTTTTGTCGGTTGGAATGGCGGATGCCAGTTCTGCAAAAATAGCGGGTTGCGGCATGGTGTCCGGCACCCACTCCGGGTATGTTAACTGGATTTTTCTTTGGATTTCTTCCAGCTGATGAACGAAATGGGCGATCTTCTGATTCCTGAGCTTCTCAAATTCTAGATGATGCTTGGGAGCACGCGGTCCCAGTCTCATCGAAGATGCAGCTGCATGGGAATCGCGGTGTGACATGCAGAGATCACTGGCGGCTCCGAGAGCTAAAAGCTCATTCCGAATTCTGCGAAACTCAAGTATCATGTCTGAATCCCATTCTTCAGGTATGGAAAGCCCTTCAATTTCCTCAAGAAGTCCGCGGGCTCGTGACTTTTCGATAGTTTCCACCGCTTCGACAAACAAATCGGTATCCTTAGTTCTTCGATAGATCAAGAGCAAGGCGGCAATCAAATCGGTGTAACATTTCAGGTTTCTATATTGGGCTGTATCGCGGTCGCCTCTCATGAGATATCCTTCACGAGTTATCTCCGCAAGCCTGACGGATATTCTTAGGTGCTGCAAAGCCAATGCCTCATTTTCAGAGGTTTCGCCGCACATAAGCAGGGTGCTCCCGTGAAGTGCGTATGTAATTGATCGTTCTCTAGCGTACATTGCCGGGTTCAAATCTATGATCTGATCCCAAAACTCCAGTGACCGCCTCAGGAATGGTAATGCTTCACGATGAAGTCCGAGATTCCTAAGGATCATGCCCTTGGTATTCATTGCAGTAGCAAGATGATACCGAAACGTGTTAGGATTTAATGTTTCGAGCGATAAATAAGTATCAATAGCAAATTGTATCGATGCTAGAACTTCGTCATCATTGAAGGTTCCGGTGAGTGAAATGGCATATTCCAAATGCGCTTGAGCGAATATCGGCAGGAGAACCTCAGTGTCAAAATTCGTGAGCACTTCTAATGCCAGACGTGCACTTGCTGTGGCGCTTCTCTTTCTACCAGCGCTATTGAGAAGCGATGCGTTGTTGCACAGAAGAACAGCAAGTTCCATGAAGTTGGAATCTGGATCGTCATCAAACTGGGAGTAGCGGAGTTTCAATGCCTCTTCGTTGATCTCAATAGCTTGAGGTAGATCGGTGTAAGCAAGGCTAGACGAGAGAATCCTGAGAGAAGTGGCCAGAAGTCCAGCATGCTTATTGCTATCCAAAGCGTATGCTTTTCGTGCCAATCTTACCGATTGACGCCCGGTGGCTAGTGATTCGTCGAATTGTCGAAGTTCATCGAAAATCATGGACAGGAGGCTGAGCGCATCGGCAATTGCAGAGTAATTTTTGGATAGATCCTCTTCGACCAGATCCTGCATGATGGTAACTGCTTCACGGGCTGTCTTAAGAGCTTCTCCTGCCAACCCTGCACCCTGCAGTCTCTTAGAATGGTTGGTAAGATGCTTCACTTTTTTGAGGAGCAACTCCCGTGGTTTCAACTCTGGACATGCTCCGAGCAGTTCGAAGGCGCGTTGCGCCATTGTCGTGGACTTTATGAGCTGTCCTTTTTTACCAAGTATATCAGAGTGGATAAGTAATGACTCTCCGAGTTGCCATGAAACCAAATCCCGGGAGGTGCATGGAAGCTTTTTCCAGATGTCACCCAATTCATCAATTACTTGAATTGCTTTATCTAATAGCTTGATATTGACTAATATCATTATGGTGTACACTAAAACTGAGGCCAGCCGTGAAGAGTGAATCAACGGATGGTCTGCGGCCAGTTTTCTAAATCGACATGCACTCTCTGTCAGGCCAATCAATGATTCTTCGTAAAGACCAAGGAACGAAAGCTTTATTCCCCACGTATAAAATGCTTCGGCCAATTCCTCGTTGTATTTTCCAGGTGAAATATTATCCAACTTCAGATAAAAATCGATGGATTCTCTGGCAAGCTCGATTGCTTCTGACAAATTCCCTCCGTTCTCTGTGCGACTGCTCAGATTGCCCAACGCTCTCGCCAGTTGGATGCCGTGAATTTCAAATCTAAAAGGAAGTTGATCTCGACAAATCCGCACCGCCTCCCTGGCTACTTCCAAAGACCGATCCTTATCACCAAAAGATTCCAGAGCTATGGATAGCGGAATGGATATGGCGGCGAACAAGGGCTGATCACCAAGTTCGGTGGCAATGGTTCTAGCGGAAAATCCCGATTGGATCGCGATTTTCGCCTGTTCGTGTTGCTGGGCCGGAGCAAGGCCCTGAAGGTGGCACCCAGCTAAGACTTTAGGATAGTGCATACAGAAATTGAGGACCAACCGCTCTCTATTGTCTAGAAGGTCGAAAAGAACTTGCGAGGGGTGGAGAGAGTCGTCACGAGGATCGTCCGCAAAGGCATCGAGATAATTCAAGAGAAGTTTAAAGCCATCGAACCGCAGTCTTTCAATTTTACGAAGCGCGGATTTTATGGAATATGGGTCCTTCGCACCCAAGAGAAGATTGTCGCCATTGAAACACAGTCTTTCAATTGTACGAATCGCGGATTTTATGGAATATGGGTCCTTCGCATCCAAGCACAACCAAAGTCGCAAAAGCGCTGACCAATCATAATCATGATATTCGAGTAAGTATATCACTTCGTCGAGAGTTGATTCATTATTTGGGTGATTTTCCATTCGCGTCAGACTAAGGCGTAACTCGTTGACATTCAACGAAAAAACTTTCGGATTTTTCGATAATTCTTCTGACTAACTTGTTGCTGTAACAAGGGTTTACGTGAATTATGTATTCATTTTTTTTGCTGATGTTTTGGTTTTTTGCTAGCTGATTTTTTATTGGTGCAAGAGGGCGATTGGCGTAAATGAATTTTGACATTCTTCTGATCGGGGTCATCACTGGCTGATTTTGTCTGCTAGTGCGCCACCTGTGTTTTTATCCGCTTGAATCGCGTCCTTGCTCTTGAGCGGGTTGCTGCTATTTTCATAGCATTTCACCATTGACTGTTCGGACTACACTCTTCTTGCGCCTCTCTTATGTGCTATGGATTCTCTTTTTGCAAGCCCAAGTTACTGCCATCATTTATCGGCCGGGCGCGGCGGTTGTTGCTCTTGACCTACCGTACAGTCAGGCAAAATGGAAATGTTCAAAAGAACATTTCGAAATCGTTCCCTTCTCACCTTGCCCGACCTTAACTCAATTGCCCGTGAAACCAGACTGCTCGTTCGCCAGTCTGCCAAATTTACCCCCTCTGCTTTTCTTCAAACTCTCCTCTCATCCGTCGTCACCGGTCTTGCCTCGCTCAACCAACTCGCCGATTGCCTCAAAGGTCACACCCATCAGGCCATGTCTCGTCAATCATTTCACGAGCGCTTGAATCAAAACTCCATCGCCTTCCTTCTATCCGTGCTCCATGAAATCATCCAGCAGCGCTTCCATCAGACTCTCACCATGCTTACGGCCATGATCGCCCACCAACTCGGCACGCGGGCGGCCATACAAATTGCCAGCGCCATTGGCCGAGCGAAAGTCAGTTATGAGAAGCTCTATGAAAATACTCGCCGCACACCTGATCAAAGCGCGGGATATCGTCGAGCTAACCAATTTTAACCCCGACCCCCGCCACATCAAAAGAGACAAACGGAACCGAAAAAACCCGATAGATTCAGGTATTCTTGCCTTAACCTGACGCGAATGGGTGATTTTCTAAATACTCATAATTTTTTGTAAGAATTAACTAAATTTTCACAAACTATGTATATCATTATATAAAGTGAAATGGAGATTTAATATGATCTGTTCGGATAAAATTTTGAGAGTTCTACGAGAAATAGACCCAGGGATCGCCGGAGACAGGGTGATTGAACGCGTTACGAGCATAAGTAGGTATCCAGTAATCATCAAAAGAATGGATAAGGATAAGGATTGTGAGGGCGATGAATCGATTGTAGATCTCGGATTTCGCGTCTGCTGTGATGATGCGATTTTCGTAAAATCCGAATATGCCGATTATGGAGAGAAGCATTTTGAATTCGTGGTGAGCTATTCGATTGTAGAGGGGCGCTCTGGCTACAAGGTCACATTTTTTTCCGAAGATGGAGA
>JAIYDP010000327.1 GCA_027487435.1 Verrucomicrobiaceae bacterium
GAATTGGAGCAAAAGCTATTTGATACACTCCAGTCGCTCTTGCAAGCACCGCATACCGTACAATCCATCTGTGCCAACCGCACTTATAACGGCACGTAATTTTGGCAAACAGTCTAATCAAAAATCGAAAATCAACAATCCTCAATCGTCATTCCATCCCTCTTCCCAATAACTCTTAACAAATCACTTCTAACCTCCTCTTCATCCACCTCATGGCATCAATTACCAAATGCCCGCCAACGCCCAAAAGATCAGCGCCGAATGGATCGAGAGCTCTCATCTTCTAGGCCGCCGCATTGACACACTCATGCTTGAAAACTGGAGTTGAATTCCACATTCATATTTCATCACACTCGGCCTCTTAAAAGCCAATTACCGCGCCCATGATTCTCCTCACGCAAGACACCGCCGCTACCGAAGAAATCGAAACCGAGGGACGCCCTAACTGCCGGAACTCCGTTCGCATCCCCTGCGTTTCTATCAACACCGAACAGCACGATTTACTACGCTCGCTAGCCGGCACCATGAACACCGGCACCCGCCAAACCTGTGGCACTTCCGTGACAGCCCAGTCCCCAGTGCAGGTCAAACTCGCAGAATTGGGAATCGGCATCCTTATCTACACTCCGCTTCGATACCTTGATATGGACTTTGTCTACCAAGGCATCGCGGACACAGAGAGTCAGAACCATTTCTACTACTCCCTTGACGAACTCGCCCGCCAAGTTCAGGCTCGAGTTCGCCTCTCTAAGTTCTCATTAAACAGCCTTCCTGCTGCTGACTGAGCTACGCACACTCAGATTAACATTTAACCATGAGCAACTCATCAAAAGCCCCTGCCAGAGCAATTGGTATCGCTATCGTCATCGCCGCCATAACGACATCAGCATATTTTATGTTGGTCAAGGCTCCTGCGGCAACAGGTAACAAATTGTATGAGCTGGCTCAAAAAGTCGGAAAAGATATCGACGATATTATTCACTTTCGCCCTCGTATAACATCAAGTGGCATCACCCTTTTGAAAGAGAGTAATACGATCAAAGAATTATCCACCACAGAGAGGCTGTTCGATCACACGCATACATGGGATACCACCTGGCTTGGCAGTACCAAACGCATCGAATACAAAGGGAAATTCCGCGCCAAGGCGGGTTACGACCTCACACAGCCATTCTCCATCGACATCTCCGCAGACGGCAAGACCATCCGTGCTCACATGCCCTCTACACGCATCAATTCCGTCGAGCAACTCAAGCTGGAGGTGATCAGAGATGAAAACGGGGTTTGGAACAAAATCACCCCGCAGGAACGTGAACAAGCTTTGAACGCACTTCTTCAGAATGCGCGAGCCAGCTTGGAGAAAATCGACATTCTTAAAGAAGCTGATAAGGCATTCATGTCCCAGTTGGAAGAAGCAATTCGCAAGAGCACTCCCTCTGGCGCCGAAATCATTCGTGAGCCATTACCTTAAGCTCATGAAAATCCTCAAAAGCCACTTCATACTGATTTCCAGACTACTCTTGGGCGTATATCTCGCCAACTTGGACGCGGGCTTCGTCGAGATCATCCCAGACAACTTGCCGGTAGTAGGTAACCTCGACGATTTTATCGCATCCCTCATTCCCTTGAATAGCCTCGCCTACTTCGGCCTCGATCTGCGGAGAAATTCCCATCTCACATGGGAAAGCATTAGACCCGTTTATAAATTCTCACTGTTATGAATTCAAATAACCAAATCCTAGGAACAAAACTTACCAGGCAATACGAACAGCTAAGGACTCTTCTTAAAGAAGGCATCGTTCTTGCCACCGAGGTCAAGGCATCAGATGAGACCGCCGAAACACTTCGTGAAAGACTTCGAAAACTGGAATGCGCAGCGCTCTTTGTCATTGTTGGTGAAGTAAAAGCAGGAAAAAGTAGTTTCATCAACGCCCTGTTTCACGAGGAGATTTGTGAAGTGGACGCCATTCCATGCACGGCCACTATTCAAGAACTAGTCTATGGCGAAGAAAGGCGTCGCACGCAAATTGCCAACAAATGGGAGCGTTTGTTTCTTCCATTTGAGATACTTAAAACGATCACGGTGGTCGATACTCCGGGTACGAACTCGATCATCAAGGAGCACCAACCCATCACCGAGAATTACTTGCCCCAATGTGACGTGGCTGTTTTCGTTCTTTCCGCGAAGAATCCCCACACGGCAACTGCTTGGGATCTACTTGATCACATCCGAAAGGAATGGATGCATCGTGTGGTTTTCGTCCTTCAACAGGCGGACTTGACCACAAAGGCCGAACTTGATAAAAATATAGAAATGGTTCGCAATAACGCCAGACAGCGCAGTATCGCTGAGCCAAAAATTTTTCCGGTTTCCGCGACGAGGGAGCAACAAGGTTCATCTGACAGCGGCTATGCAGAGTTCCGCGCATTTTTGCGCACCTCGCTCGAGACCGGTGAAGTCTGGCAGATAAAATTCGATGGCGGGTGCAATGTGTTGAGGCAGGTACTTGCATCCATTCTAGGTGATCTGCGCCAAGCGGAAGGGCAGATCAATAATGACCTCCAGCTTGTCAAAAATCTTGAAAACATCGTGGAGATACGCAAACAAAAGATCGATGGTCTCCGCCGTCTGGTGATCGACAGTCTTCTAGGAACCTATGATGGACTAACCAGCAGGCTTGCTGGCGACTTCCGGTCGGGACTGGAAGTTGGAACGGTTTTACGCCGCTCTCTTCCGTTCGTGAGGGACAAGACTATCAAGGACTGGCTTCATCAGATAGAGAAGGACTTTAAAGACTCATCTTCGACCAGAATCGAGGAAGAGGCCAAGCAATGTTCTGGTCAACTTGAAGCTGAGATCAACGCTTTGATCAACGAGCTCAATTTAGAAATCTCTCACCATCGGAATTCAGCAGGCGTAATGAAGCCGGGCTTGGTGGACGGTAAGCAAAATGTTATGAACGATCTGGCCGATGGATTGAGTCGCGACAGACTACGCCAGAGCCTTGAAGCCGGCTTACCGGAAAACCTGGCGCTTGAGGGAAACATTTTGGGAGGTGGAGGGCTTGTGGTTATCGGGGCGGCAGTAGCGCTGCTCACCCAGATTGCTATTTTTGATATCACGGGGGGGGTTCTTGCCGCAACCGGTGCTGCACTGATTGCTATCACCCTGTTGTGGAAAAGAAGCTCTATCATCAGTGACATGGAAAAGAAGCTCGAGCTAGGAAAAGAAGATTTCAAACAAACAATATCAGCTCATATTGAAAATTTGTTCAGTCGGCTGTTTCATGAAATTGACCATAACATTTTAACTGCCAAGGAGCGTCTGAATAAATCGCTTTCGCTACTTCAGCCAAACCTACAGAAAGCGGAAAACATGCAAACAAGTGTTAGAAACCTGCGAGGGGAAGATATGTGAACGGACTGAGAATTTTTCAGAAACCAGACTTTTTTCATAAGTCAACTTGCGCCGCTAGTTTCCCATTCAAAAAGGCACAAGCATCGTGGATATATATCCGTTGCTATAGCAATTCAACAAACAAATCGCCGCTTGCGGGAAGCAGGGAAAAAAGTTCTCCGAGTCCGCGCATGGTAACATTTTGATCATTTGAATGGGTTCAGACCAATCCGATTCATAGGACAGATTGAGGTGCGCTACCATTTGGTTTCCGATCTAGTTGTTTCCGCAGAGCGTTTTCCTTGCTCCTAAAAACAGAAATTGAACCACCATCGTAGCGAAGCGGACATGGAGAAACTCACTGCCTTACACATCATTCCTCAAATGGCACGGATTGACACGGATGAAGAAGAGGTTGTGAAAACGATTCCCAGGTCTTTTTGGAACTACGATAAGCACGAAACACACATTTACAATCGAGGAAAGCCCCTTATAATCCGCGCTATGAACTTAATATCTACCATCATCGAACCTGATGCGGACGGCACCCTTCATTTGCCAGTGCCGAAGGCTTGGCAGCACCAAGCCATCAGGGTGAGGGCTGAAATAGAACCGGTCGGCGTGGCATCGGCGTGGGAGACTGAGGGAGCTGCCAAGGATTTAAAGGGATTTGGTTGCTTGCGTGGAAAGATTTCATGGTCAGCGGACTTCGATGAACCACTAGAAGACTTCAAGGACTACATGTGATGAGATTGCTGATCGACACGCACGCGCTGCTGTGGTTTTGCGACGGCAATTCCATCCTGAGCCAGAGCGCCCGGGCTGCCATGGAAGATGACACGAACGAGCGCTTTGTGAGTCACGCATCCGCTTAGGAGTTGGCGATCAAGGTAAGCATCGGCAAACTCAAACTTCAAATGGATTATCGAGTGATTTTTTCCGGTGTCCTAGAGGCGAATGGGTTCGTGTTGTTGCCTCCGGCGGTGGAGCATTACGAGGCTGTGATCGCGCTTCCGCGCCACCACAGTGATCCGTTTGATCGCTTGATTATAGCCCAAGCGCAGGTGGAAGGGCTCACGATTGTGACCTGTGATGAGGATTTCCCGGCATACGGGGTGCCGCTGTTGTGGTAAACTCCGGCGGTCAACGGACGAATTCCTGCCGATTTATCGATGCTAAGAGGCAATCTATCAGCTTCACCAAGTCATCACTCCTGCTTCGGGTCTGTCCCAAATACCAGACATTTGCAAAATAAGGGGAAAGGCCTTAACGCAACTCTGGCAGAGTGCGCTTGGGTGGGGCATGGATCTAGGGTAGCGCGTGGCGGGCAACGCTATGCGGGTATGCGTAAGGCCTTGGGCGCTGGGTTGGATTCGTCGCACGAGAAGGTCTGATGTGTTTCCTCGAAGATCATGTTTGCTTCCAGCCTTGCCATGCCTCTGACGCTCGGTTACGCTGCCCGCCATGAAAACGTTTCTTTTCTGGCTGATGATCGCCAGTCTCTCTCTCGCACAACAAAAGCCCACTGCTGCTGGCGATACACAAGCCTTACGCAAGGAGCTTGAAACCGTTTACCAAACGTGGCGCAACTCGATGTTGCTCAAGGATCCGCAAGCATGGAGCAAGATCACCGCAGCACATCGCCAAAGCATCGTTCGCAATCGCCTCCATTCGGAGCGTCGTCCATTTCCTCAAGCCGTCTTTCAAGTCCCTGCTGCTCCGCCAGCCATTGCAGGGCTTACCGCCGTGCAAATCGAAAAAAATGGCCCCACCGCCAAGTGCATTTATTTTGGTAAGGTCGATTTCGCCATCGGCGGTAAACCGACCGACAATTTGATGATCATCGATTACGTCATGGAAAACCAAAGCTGGAAATATGATATCGCAGAATTTGTTAGTCTCACCGCTCTACCTGACGTGCGTGCTGAGTTAGCCAAAGGTGATCTCTCCTACATTCAGAAAACCAGTGCTTTTCGCCCCACGGGAATCGTGCCACCTGTTCTGGCCGCGGTCCCATTCGCCAAGTACATTGGCAAGGTTTACGTTTTCTGCCCTGGTCGCTCGGTAAAAGTGACGGTCAATGGAATCAGTCGGCACACCTTTGGTAACGCCAAAGAAGCGGAAATCATCATTGGCGGACTGAACGATGGCGCGAATGCCATTTCTTACGAAAGCAAAGGTCTTCCTGGAGCATCAGGAAACGAAGCACTTTGCATTCGCGTTTATGCATTTTCCCAAATCAATGGCGTCATGCCAGTGAAGATCTTCGAATACCAAGTGGAAGAAGGAAAAAAACCGATCACATCTGGATCACACGGCTTCAAGTTGGATGCCGCTGTAGCACAAAAAATTTCAGGCCGTTGATGTATGCCGACTCTCGTTCTCGCTTCTACCTCGCCACGCCGCCGCCAACTCATGAGCGAGGCTGGTCTCGATTTCATTACTGTTTCTTCTCCCGCTGAAGAATGGCATGATGAATCCATCGACCACATCTCCTTATGCCGTCACAATGCCCTCAAGAAGGCGGCGGCCGTAGCTCCTGAGTATCCTGATGCCATTGTGATCGGTGCCGATACCCTTGTCAGTCTCGATGGCATCCCCCTAGGCAAACCCCGCGATGAAGCCGATGCCTTTGCGATGCTGATGCGCCTCAACGGCAGGAGCAATGAAGTCTGTACGGCCGTATGCCTGTGCCTTCCCGATGGCTCGCAACACGTTTTCCACGAAATAAGCACAGTCTATTTCCGCCAACTCGATGAAGCATCCATCCGTCATTACATGACCATAGTATATACTCTCGACAAAGCCGGCGGCTACGCAGCTCAAGAGCACAAAGACCTCATCATCGATCGCACCGAAGGCGACTTCACCAACATCATCGGTTTGCCCATGGCACGTCTGCTATCAGAGTTACGCCTCCACGGAATCTGAAACTCAACTGAACTTGATGCCGCCAAAGCCCGACAAACCACTGCCTGTTGAAGCTTGTGGATTACGACGGTAAGCAAAATAATTGATTCCCTTGCAAAGATTAGCCATCATCGGAAAAATCATCACCAAGCTTAGGCCTGGAACAAAGATCCCAATGCAGAACAAGAGAAACACCGTCTCGCTCATGCGGGGCGCATCCCGTAAATCATCATAGCTTGATGCGATCCGATTCCAATCTTGGGCAAGTCCATAGAATGCTTGAAAGACCCAATAGGCGTTAAAAAAGGGAATGAATAAGAAACCAATTGCTTGCCCTGGTGTAGTTCTCGGGTTTCCTGCTTGCAGGCAACGCCATCCGCGATACAGATACATATAAGACAAAATGACTGAAAAACCCAAACTTAGGGGAGCCATGACAAAAAGCAGCACCAATCCTAAGATTTCCGCTATTGCAACTTCGCCACCTGATGTTGGCTTATTCTTACCACCCATTACGATCAAGGCCATGCCCAGAATCACCAACAGAAACCCTCCTAGTAACATCCATAACCACAAACTAAAGCTCGCAGGCTTGATCGAAAAGAATGGATAAGAACCAGCCGTTGGCGGATTCGATAAAGCGGAGGTTGGAGTGGAGTATGAGACAACTTTTGCGGGAGCCGCAGAAGCTACTGCACGGGCGCCAGGAGGAGCCCAAGCAGCAGGAGCTACTTTCACTGGCGCGGGCGCAACTTCCGGTTCTTGAGGAAACAAGCTTGGCACTTGCTTGGCGGGCAACCATTCAGGCATGCCCTCTGCCCACACATACATTTCGCCAGTGATCCTACCTTCCTGAATGTATTGACGAAAATTCTCCTCCGAGTAAGGACCCATCTGTTGCCCGTCAATCAATACAAACCAGTTATCGTTCATTGCGACCTCATTCATTAACGCATTGCCAACAATCGGCAAGAATATTTTGATGGTGGATTTTCATCAATTATTCACAATTGGTTTCTTGCAGATCCCTGAGCATTACCCTAGCTTTTTGTTCTGATTCCATTGCACCGCATGAATCACAAAGCATTCCCCACCACATCATGAATTCCTCGCTTCGGTCGCTTCTTACTCTCGCTACAGGAACATTTATCGGGGCGCTTGGCGCCGTTTTACTTCAGCGAAGCTTGCCTCCACAAGAAGGATCACCAGAAGAACAGGTTGCTGTTCTCCAAAATGATCTCAAAAAAGCGGAGCAGCAACTCCGCACCTTTACTGATACTAGTCCTCGAAAACGCTTTGGCGCAACCACCTCTGACAACATTCGCAGTATTGCTCAAGCCATCAAGGATGGGAAGCCTGTGACGCCTGATGATATTTTTCGCTCGTTCAAACCATTGCTCCGCGATCTTTCTCCGTTGACCGAACGCATGCGGGCCATCGAAATCAAGCGCTCGGCAGAAGCACGTGCGGGGGCGTATGCCAGAAAATACGGACTCTCCCAGCAGCAGCAAAATCTCCTTGTCGAAAATCTCGTGCGCCATAACACCGAGCAGACGAAAACATTGCAAGAGGAGATGCTAAGTGATCACACCACAATGCGCGATTACATGAAGGCTCAACGCGATATGGAATCTGATCTCGGTCTTGATGAGTCGATGACGCAATTTCTGAGTGGCGAAAAACGCCAAGAATTCCTTGCCGATCGCTTAGACGAAAAGGCGCAACGTGTGCAACATGAAACGGATGGGCGGGTCAAGCGCATCGACGACATCGTGAAGCTGGATGATCAGCAACGGCACCAACTTTTTTTGAATCTCGCGCAGACGTCTCCGCACTATGATCCACAAATGTCATTTGATGGCCTTCAAGATGGAGGTACGCCTGCGGCTCAAGGTATGAGTCAAGAGCAGGCCATGCTTTCCGTATTGCGCCCCGAGCAGCGACAAGCTTACGAATCGCATCGCGAAAATCGCCAACAAGCGGCTCGTGAGGATGCTGCAGCCATAGGCTTAACACTTCCCGATAACTGGGATATGGACGACGATATCGATTTCTAACATTTTTTCCCATGATACATTCACAACATTCACCCGCCATCGACATCCGTGATCTACGAGTCGATTACGAGAAATTTACCGCAGTGCATGACCTAAGTCTCACCGTTCCGCCGGGCGAGGTTTTCGGGTTAGTCGGCCCGAATGGTGCTGGCAAGACCAGCACGTTTAAGGTTCTCGCTTCTTTGATGCAGCCGACTTATGGCGAGGTCTTCTTAAGTGGCATTGATGTGTTAGAAGACAAAGAAGCGGCACGTCGCGTAGTGGGTTACATGCCCGATCTTGCACCGGTGCCACGCGATCTTAAGTGTGGTGAGTTTTTGCGCTTCTATGCACGAGCCTATGGTCTAGGAAATGCCAAGCAATGCGCCGCCAGAGCTGACGAATGCCTTGAAGAAGTTGCTCTTAGCGATCAGAAAATGAGTTGGTGCCACAAATTGTCGAGAGGACAGACGCAACGTTTGGTGTTGGCAAAAACGATGCTCCATGCCCCGAAAGTTCTCATTCTGGATGAGCCTGCCAGTGGCTTAGATCCTCTAGCTCGACGCGAGTTACGGGCGACCTTACGCGAGCTCGCATCGCAAGGAGCTACCATTTTTATCAGCTCACATATTCTTACCGAACTTGCTGAGATGTGCACATCCATCTGCGTCATGAGCCACGGCAAGTTGCTCGCCTCTGGTACCGTGGATGAAGTGAGGACTCAGCTCGGCGACAACTCTCGCAACATATCCGTTGTGCCATTGCAAGCGCTCGTGCAAGTCCCTGAATGGATTCATAGATTCGCTGGGGTTAACGGTGCAAGCATCGATGCAGGAAAAATTTCCATCGACTTCATTGGCGATGATGAATCACAAGCGAGTTTGTTAGAAGAAATGATCCGCAAAGGTTTACGTATGCGCAGCTTTTCTGAAAAACGCAGTTCGTATGAAGAAATCCTCATTGGAGTTGCAGAAAGGAGCCGCTTGTCATGAATCAAAAACCTGTATGTCGTGTCTGGGATATCCCCCAAAATCCCATTTTTTTACGCTACTGCCGCTCTCGGTTGAGACCTGCAGCCGTTTGTGTATCATGTCTCATCACCGTTCTGCTCACGGGGTTCATTTTCCTGATGTTTCGTGTTTTTTCAGACAATCAAACGAAGTTAGCAGAAGCTGATATTGAGCGTTCGCCACTGATTGCGTTGTTTGTCATTCAGTGTCTTATCCTCTTCGTCTTAGGCACAGCACAGGCATCGGGAGGTATGACCGCAGAGCGTGACGAAGGAGTCATTGACTACCAACGTCTTTTGCCGATGACACCTGCGGCGAAAGTAATAGGTTACCTCTTTGGTTTGCCGATACGTGAGTATGTGATGTTTCTCAGCACCCTTCCTTTTTCCATGTGGTGCCTGTGGCGAGGTGAGGTACAAGCGCATGCTTGGATCTCTCTCTACGGGGTTCTTGTAAGCACTACGATTCTCTATCACCTCACGGGATTGCTCACAGGCACCATCGTCAAAAACCGACGTTGGGCATTCTTAAGTTCCATTGGTTTGATCTTTGCGCTCTACACGGTGATCCCACAGGCAGCAAAGTTTGGCTTGGTGTTTTTTAAATATCTCACGGTGACTCCTACGGTGACTGAGTCAATGCCGTATTTGATGCCACGTGAGATTGGAGCTACTATGCTTGCAGCTCAACGTTTGTTTTCTGAAGCGAAGTTTTTCAATCTCGATTTTTCGTCTACTGTATTCACCTACTTCTCGCAGTTCTGTTTGATCATCACATTTTTTGTGATGTTGTGTCGGCGATGGAAAGATGCGTATGCCCATTTGTTAGGCAAAATTTGGGCTGTTGGTTTTTATGCGTGGATTCAAATTCTTTTTTTAGGCAATGCACTACCGCTAATCGACTCTGGAAAACTATTTTTCACTCAACAACTTTCTGGGTATGCCTTTCTGATGCGAGACAAGCAGTGGCAGCCTGAATCTTGGGAGTCGATCATCATGATACTAGTCTATGGAATTATCAGCCTCATGTTTCTCTGGGTTCTTTGTAGTATTATTACGCCGAATTTCAACACGCAAATCAATGGCTGGCGCCGCGCCAACAAGAGTGGCCTTAAACGGTTGCCCTTGCGCAGTGATGAATCGAATTCTTCCGGCTTTGTTCTGTTGATGGCCATCATCGGCGGTACCGGATGGTTCATTTTTTCTCACATGATTGTCGAATCACGATGGTATCCTGGGCATTTTGCTCCCACGTCTTTGCTAAGCTTTTTCATCCTTGCCATGGTCACTTGCGCCATGATGTATCAACTATTGCTAGAGGCAAAAGGAACACGCATTCTCTTTCTTTCCTCCATTTTTATTCTAGTCCTGCCGCTGATGGTAGCTAGTATTTTGATTGCTACGTCAAGTCGCATGATGCCATTGGCGGTGTGGATTGGCGGTATTTCGCCATTGAGTTTGCCAGCTCTTTGCATCGGCAACAGCCTCAGTATTGTGGAGTTACCAATCCTTCTTGATCGCGCTGTTCCTGCGGCCTATATTTTTTGGCAAACCATTGACCTGATCGCTGTGTTATGGCTTTTGAAAACATTACGACAGTCACGTAAAAGCGTTCGCGAGCTAGTGTGAGCGAAAAAATCACCGCCGCTGCCCACGAAAGCGATTGCGCGGATCGTTTTCGGGATGAATCGCCTCCCCATCTTTGTAGCGAAGAATCCCCCGCTCGCGCAGATTTCTTATAAACACTTTGGCATCTGCCGATACGTCATTGTCATTGGTCAATGTTCCTAACAAACCTCGTCCTTCGGTGACTTGCTCCATGGCACGACCGGCTTTTTCCGCGGCCTGGGCTATCGACTTAGTCGCCTGAGGAATCGCATCAAAAGCGGGTTTGAGTTCATCCACTCGCACATTCACTTTGGCAATGGTCGCTTCGGCACTTTTCGCAGCATCTCGTATGGATTGAACCGCCTCACGGGCATCTGCCAATGTTGGCTGGATATCATCGCTTGCTTTGTTGAGTTTTTTGGAGGTCTCTGCCACATCAGCGACAATCGTGTTGACGTGATTCAAGTTTTCTTCTCGTAAAATCGAGGTGTTCACTTTCTCCAATGTTTTTGATAAATGCCCCGCCGCAACCCGAATGTCGGCCATCGAATCGTCAATTTTCTTCAGTGTAATCGCAGCGTCATTCATCAGCCCCTTGGCATCACGAGTGATGACCTCTGCATTATTTTGGATTGCATCGAGACCTGATGGCCCCGCTCCTTCGATCACAGTTCCAGCGGCAATGAATTCACCATTTTTCTTTTCTGGTGGGGTAACGATGATCATTTTATCTCCAAGCATCGAGGCTGATGCTATAGCCAAAGTCGATCCTAAGGGAATTCGAATAGCCTCGTCAATTTGAAGAAAGATGTTCACACGCGAATCAGCAGTCAATTCTGGTGTGGTTTTCACTTTGCCAATTCTCGCACCCCCCATGCGAACTTCGGATCCTTTAATGATGCCTGCTGCATCCGCCACATTTAACGATAAATCATACGAAGCGTGGAAACGATCTTGAAATCTTCCAAAAGTGACGATAAGCGAGCCGAGCAAAACCAAACCGACCAGTACAAAGAGACCAACTAGTAATTCTGACTTCGTTTCACGCGTATTCACGGCGACTAGATGCCACGTTTCTGAGCGAATGACAAGTCAACCTTTTGTGAATCCCTCCATGGCGAATCCTTCTCTCGCGCAAACCTCATAAAAATCTCGTCAATTCTTTCACCGTCTCTTCATCCAAACGTCGCACCAAGGCATTTGTCAAAGCAACCATCGATAGATAATCTTCGAGATCAATGATGGAATTGTGGGAGTGAATGTAGCGCGCAGGTACACCTAACACCACGCTAGGAACACCTGTGCCAGACAAATGAAAAGAACCAGCATCTGTTCCACCGCTGCGTCGAACGGTAACCTGATAAGGGATTCGTTCTTCTTGGGCGACCGCTATGGCGAGCCGAACCAATCGGGGATTGGCTATCGCCGTGGGATCAAACACGCGAATTTGCACGCCTCGCCCTAACGCCCCTTGAGCTTCATGCCGTGAAAATCCAGGAGTATCATCTGCTGGCGGCCCCTCTAAAACAATCGCCACATCAGGCCTGCCATACGCTGCGGCAGTCTTGGCTCCGCGCAATCCCACTTCTTCCATGACCGTCCCCGTCAATATCAATCGATTCGGGTGGCTCGATCCACTCAATATTTGCCCGCACTGTATCACCGCAGCCATCCCCACGCG
The DNA here is from genome assembly GCA_027487435.1 of Verrucomicrobiaceae bacterium. GTDB lineage: Bacteria > Verrucomicrobiota > Verrucomicrobiia > Verrucomicrobiales > Akkermansiaceae > UBA956. Next base: position 12,642 of record JAIYDP010000327.1, read on the forward strand.
ATTGTCGAAGGCCTTTGCCATGTAGTAATCTTCCCGTGCCATCGCTGTAAACGCACTCACTGGCGCAATCGGATCGCCGACGTAAATTCCAAAATCCCTTTCCACCTCTTCACGACTTGCAGCACCAACATCAATGAACATCTGTTCGATGGGTATCAAATTCGCGCGCTGCGACTGCGGCAGAAAATGTGGCGGACGCGATGAAACCACCCCGAGTATTTTCTTCTCACTGCGAGTCAAGATCTCCACCCGCTGCGACAATAGTGAATGCTCCCACCAACCACCCAACGCGACGAATTGCAAAAATCCATCAACCGTGATGTTCTGCACCATAAAACCCACCTCATCCATGTGCCCAGCCACCATCACTCGTGGCCCATTACCACCTGTCTCGCAGAAAACACTACCTGAAGCATCGGCTCCGAGTTCCCCGCAGTCTTCTAACTCATTGACGAAAATCGCTCTTACTTCATCTTCATGACCTGGAACTGCATGGGCTTCTGTCAGCTCCTGCAACAAAGAAATCGCCTTATTTCGCATGAGGGAAATTTTAGCAGCACGAGATTTCACATCCAGAAAAAAATTTCTCCTCTATGCTACTCGCTTCTTCCACGCCCTACGCAACACCCCTTTTACATCTCCCATAACCACATAAATGCATGGCACCAGATACAACATAATCGCTGTGGAAAATAAACTACCAAACCCTAATGAGACCGCCATCGGCACCAGAAATCTCGCCTGCATATCTTCCTGCATCAACATCGGCGCCACCCCTAAGAAGGTCGTGATCGATGTCAAAAAGATCGCCCGAAATCTCCTCGACCCAGCCATCACCGCTGCTTGGGTTTCGTCGCCGCCCTGATCCCGATATTCATTGATGAAATCTACCATCACCAGCGAATCATTCACCACCACGCCAGCAAGAGCTACCACACCCACCAGAGACATCACACTCAACTGCATCCCGAGAAACACATGCCCCCAGATCGCCCCGACAATGCCAAAAGGGATCACCCCCAAGATGATCAAGGGCTGCACATAGCTCTTCAGCGGAATCGCCACCAAGACATACATGATCAGCAACGCAAACATAAATTTCACCCCGATCTCTTTGACGCTATCCTTTTGATCTTTCTGCTCGCCCTCGAAATCAAATTTTACACCAGGAAATTCAGCAGGCAGCGTCTCTAACACCTCTTTGGTAAATCGCTCCACCACCTCATTCGCATTTGCATACGCCAGCACATCCGCCATCACTTTGATCGACCGATCTCTGTCCGTCCGCTGGATCTGCGCCAAGCCCCGCTCGCGCTGAAATTCCGCCACTTCCATCAATGGCACCTCGTCCCCCGCAGGTGTCCGAATGATCATTTCCTCTAACGATTCTAGTGATCTACGCTCCGCATCAGGATACCGCACCATCACCTTCACCTCATCCCTGCCGCGCTGAAATCTCTGCACCTCATTGCCATAGTAGCCATCGCGCACTTGCCCCATCACATCCGCCAAGCGCAAGCCCAAGGCTTCACCGCGAGCTGTTAGGCCAGCCAGTCGCCACTCATCCTTTCCTGCCATATTGCTATCACTGATGTCCACCACGCCCTCATAGCTTGCCAACTTCGTCTTGACGTGCGCCGTCGCTTTCTCTAGCTGCGATAAATCATCCGCCGTGAGCAAAAAATCGATTGCATTGCCACCCGCCGCCGTCTCTGCGCGAAACGTCAATTTCACCGCTCCGGCAATATCGCCCGCCATACTCCGCCATTCCTGAACCAATTCTTCCGCCGCCACTTTCCGCTGCGCCGATGGCAGCAACTCGAGTGTCACCTCGCCCAAATTCTCCGCCAACGGCGTCCCCATTGCGACCATGTCCGTCATAAACGGCTGCGCCCCTGCACTCGCTAACACATGCTTCACCACCCGCCTTCCGGTGCGTGAAAAAAACGCATCATCCATGCGCGTCGCCGCCTCGCGCAATTTCTCGATCGCTTTCTCTGTCTGCTGAAATGGTGCACCCTGCGTCATCTCCAGCTTGCACGTAAGAACATCCCCTTCCACCTCCGGCATAAACTGGCTCTTGATATGCCCCAGCCCTACCAGCCCCGCAGTCAAAACCAACGCCGCCACAAAACACGCAATCCCCACATATCGCCACCGCAACAACACCCGCAACGATGGATCATACACCCTCGCCACAAACCGATCCAACTGATCGCCAAACCAATGCTGCATGCGCGATACCTTCCCCGCCTCTGCTCCCCTCTTCATCTTCTTCATCGTCGCCAAATGCGCGGGAAACACCAACTTTGTCAGCACCAGCGAACCTAACAAGGTCGGTATCACCACATAAGGAATGCTGGGCCAAATCTTCCCACTCACACCACTCAAGCCTAACATCGGCGTGAACGCCACACAGGTCGTCAAGATCCCATACGTCACCACACTACCCATTTCACTCGTGCCTTTCCACGCCGCCTCCTCAGGATCTTCGCCACCCTCGATCCTGGTGTAAACCGTCTCGCCGATCACAATCGCATCATCCACCACGATCCCCAAGACCAAGATAAACGCAAACAACGAGATCATGTTGATCGATATCCCCAAATACGGCATCGCCCACACCCCCACCGCAAAGCTCGCCGGAATGCTCAGCATCACCAAAAACGCCAGCTTCGGTCGTAAAAACAACGAGATGCTCACCAGCACCAACACCAAGCCCTGCATGCCATCGTTGTACAAAAGATTGATCCGCCCCTGCAGCCACACACTCTGATCATTCCACACCTCCAGCCTCACGCCCTCCGGCACATGCGCCGCAGCATTCGCCGCATACTCACGCACCATTCGTGCAAGCGCTAAGGTATCCTCATTCCCCACCCGATAGACATTCACCAACATCGTCCGATCGCCATCGAAGCTCGCCGCTACCTCCATGTCCGCAAATCCATCCACCACTCTCGCCACATCGCCCACCCGAACTACCGCGCCACCCGCAGTCGTCGCCACGGTCAAACCTAACAAATCTTCCCCTCGTACCTTCTTCCCCACCGCCCGTAAAACAATCTCACCTCCCCGCGTGCGAATGCTGCCACTCGGCAAATCCACCGACTCCCGCCGCAAGGCCTCCGCCACTTGTTGAATCGTCAACTCATAGGCCCGCAATTTTTCTTCTTCCACCTCTACCGCAATCTCATACGGTCGCACCAACGCCGTCTCGGCCTGCGTAATTTTCGGCTTTCCACGCACCAAATGCTCCATCCACTCGCCAAATCCCTTTGGCTCGCCGGCCTGATAGGCCAGCAAATCATCGCGCACCTTCTCCGTCACCTGCTTCAACGACCGCTCATCCGTATCCGCGATCACCGCCAAACTCATGACCTGATACTTGATCACCAGTTCCTCGATCACCGGCTTCTCCGCATTCTCCGGCAAGCGATCCAACGCATCCACCCGCGACTTTACCCGATCCTTCACCTCACCCACATCATAGCCGCTCTCCACCTCCACAATCACCGATCCCTGATGCTGCGTCGCCGTGGAGCGTATGCGCTTCACCCCCTCCAAATCCGCAAGCGCCTCCTCCACTGGCTCACAAATCCCCGTCTCCACTTCTTCCGGTGCCGCATTCGGATAAGGCACCGATACCGATACCGCATCGATGACCAATTCAGGAAAAATTTCCTTCCGCATGGTGAACCACTTCGCAAACCCTGCGACGCAGACGGTCAAAAACAGAAAGTTTGCCGCTACTGGATTCTTCGTGAACCAGCGAATCAATCCCTCCATGCCACCCTCCCCCTACCTGTAAGAATTTTCACAACCATCACTGCACACACACCCTAGCACTCCACCCCAGCAAACACAACGCCGATCATCCCCATCTGAAAAACATTGCGTTCCTCCCCAAGTCAAACTTTTCTGCTTTCGTTACAGTGCGAGAACCGACTTCATTCACTTGAGACCCACCCCATTCATTTTGACGACGTAGGATTTGCATCACAACGGGATTCCGCGTCGTGGTCACCGCATTCGAATCCCAACGGGATTCCGTCCCAAAGCCCGGGGGTTGACCGGCGGCACGACGACCTACCCTGGGTATCCGCCCGCCAAATATCCCCCAACCCCAACGGGGTTGTGTCCGAGGGGACGACGCGGGAGCGGCATCGGGATTCGCGGGCGGAGGGACACCCCGAGGGACGCAACCCCGTTGGGGTTGCATGCCGATGCGGCGGGGGAACCTAGGGTAGCCCGAAGCGGGCAACCCTAGGCTTTGCGACACAATCCCGTTGGGATTGGGGGCAGATTCGAATCCCGACGGGATTCCGTCCCAAAGCCCAGGGTTGGTCGGCGGCACGACGACCTACCCCGGGTATCCGCCACCCAAATATCCCCCAACCCCAACGGGGTTGTGTCCGAGGGGACGACGCGGGGGCGGCATCGGGATTCGCGGGCGGGAAACACGATGCACGGGACTCAACTCCAATGAGCGTGTCAAGATGCCTGATCCGCAAGTGAACCACTAGAAAGCATCCACTCACGGCTTTGTCTTTTACCTGGCGAAGACGACTTCTTTGGTTTCGCTGGGGTTGCCGATTTCTTCGTCGTCGATGACGCCGATGGCCATGTATTCGCGGACTTCGGGGGTGCCGGCTTGAGCTAGCGGGGTCTCGTCGTAGAAGGGGAACTTGCGCTTGCGGGCGGCAATGAGTTTCCAGGTGGTTTCGCCGACATTGCGGGAGTAGATGTTGACGGACTCGAAGC
>JAIYDP010000123.1 GCA_027487435.1 Verrucomicrobiaceae bacterium
GGAAGAACGAGCCGAAAGGCTTCGTCGGCTAGAGTTCAGCGGAGGGGCCGAACGCAGCGGAACGGAACGCCGAAGGAGACCTTCGGAGAGGGGATGAAAGGGAGGAGGGGGACGGAGGAAAGCAAGTAGGGGGAGAACGGAGCGAATGGAGGCACGGGGACGGAGCTTTGAAATTCAAATTTCAAAGTGCCATGCACTCGCTTCGCTTCTCCACTGGGACGTCATCTGACGCTGTAACAGCTATTTACTCTAAATCCCAATGGAGGACCTATCCTTCGCTCGACGCGTCGCAAAGGCCCGCTGCATCGTCCAAAAGCATCTCGACCTCATAACGGCCACAGAGGCCTCGCTCACAGCCCAATCGGAGGCATCATGCGAGCTATTTTTAGAAAAGCAAGCTCTACTCGTTCGCGTTGAGCAAATCAACCTCCTGCGGGCCGACGTCGATGTGCAGCTGCGCGCTCAAGTCATGGCGTCTGGCGACCTTGCAGCCCAAGTCAACGAACTGCGTGCGCGCATCGACGCTGCTGCCGAAGCGAAGCGAACGCTGCGGGAGGAGCTCTCGACGACGCGGCGGGCGGAGCAAACGCTGCGACATCAGGCGGAAGAGGTTGCATCAGCCGTTGCGTTCTGCAACTCAATTTTCAAGTCGTCAGCGTCTGTTAACGGAATCGTTGACACCCTCATCTCCTCCGCAACGCGAAAAGACAACCCCCCCCGTCCGTCGGCTGAAGCCACCACCCCCCGTCTAAAAGCGGAAATCCTCGACCTCCGCAGAGCAGCCGAGGTCGAGACGGCGCGAGCTGCGACGGCGCGGGCTTCAGCGGCCGAGTTAGAGGGGGGGTATCAAAAGCTCGAGAGCGCGCTGAGGGTTGCGCGCCGAGCGCTGGACGGCCTCCGGACGCGTTTGGACGACGCCATGGGGGGGGTCTCGCATGCGGCTGAGGAGAAAGCAGCCCTCGAAAGGGAAGCTGAGGCGCTGTCGACGCGGCAAGTGGCGCTGTTGGAGGCGATTGAAGGGGGGGGGGAAGAAATACGGGCTCTCGAGCGATTGGCGGAGGCGGAGGCGGAGGCACGATCGGCGACGTGGGGGCGCTGGGAGGAGGATGCGGCGGTGGAGGAGGCGGGCGCGATGCGGGTGCGTGCGCTGGAGGAGACAGCTGCTGCAGCGCAAACAATTGCGACGGAAAGCAGTGGGGGGGTTGAGAATGGGATAGAAGAGTTGGTGTTGATCCTCGAACTGACCAAAAGAGAAATGGCTGAAATGAAAATAGAGCACAAGGAGGCCATGGAGCAAAATGAGGATGCTGCGATGAAAATCGAAATGATGGGCCTAAAAATAGAGCTCTCTCAAAGCCACCTCTCCGACGTGAGGGAGCGCATAGGGCGCGTCGTCGAACTAACGGCGGCAGCAACGCGCGCAACTCGAGCGGCCGAGGATGCGGCGGCGCTGCACGAGAATTCGATTGCGCAATCGAAGCGAAGCGAAGGGCTTGGCGCGGGAGATGAAGCGTCTGAAATGCTTGCGCTAGAAGACCTCAAACTTGAAATTGCAAACCTTCGAGCCCAGCGGCAAGACAACGAAGCAGAAGCGAAGCGAATCGAAGCCGACGCTGAGGACGCACAGGCGCAGCTGAGGGCGGCGATGTGCGCGGAGGAAGCGCGGGCGCAGGCGAACGGGCTAAAGCGGCTTGAGATCATTTCGGCGAAAAGTTTCTTCGCGACGATCCACGCGGAGCAAAAAGTGCTGGCGCATTTTCTCGACGAAGCGGCGCGGGGGGTCGAGGGGGCGCTGAGCGCATGGGATGGGAGTTTTGGAGCGCAGGAGGAGGCCGAGGGGTGGGACGTGCTAGAGCTCCCGTCAGAGCTGAAGAGCGCAACGAGGGAGTCGATTCTGGCGTCTCCGATCGTGTTGGAGCGGACGGACGTACGAGGGGACGAGCTGGCGGGGTTGGAGCTGATGGCAGCGGAGAGCCCTGTTGGAGAGGACATGGAGATGTAGAAGACATTATGAGTCGTAAAATGCGCCGTCAGAGTCGTTAGAGTCGGCCATGGCGACGACGGGATTCGGTCAGACCTCGCGCTCAAATTTCGTTCGAGATATTTGTTTTGTTATCTTGGATTGTGGTGATCGTTCGCCTGACTGTTCGAGTCATGGAGTCCATCAACGCGGAGAGCACAGTGTCTTCACTGCGGCAGTTTGGCTACAACATCAAAGACGGTACCCCCCCCCCCCCTGCCTCATTGCGCTGATGTATCGGCCACTCCAGTTTGCCATCATCTGACGGCCCATCAGAATCGCAATCTGGCGTGGGGATTATTTTCGTGTCGCACCCGTCAGGACGCGTTGTCGTCAAGTCTTTGATCCCGGGCATGCCCGCAGCTGATGATGGCACCATCCAGCCGGGGGACATCATCGATCGCGTCGACAACGTTGATGTGTCCAAGTACAAGGACGTCGACTCTCTCAAAGAGCTCGTCATGGGCCCCGCAGGCACTCTCGTGACCCTCACGTTCATCCGAAGAGGCACATCCTACAACGTCGGCCTCCACCGCTTCGTCGAAAAGGCGCGGCGGACGGAGTATCAGGTGGTCGACTCCGCGGACTCGGCGGAGTTGAAGACGCGTCGCGCTGAGGTCGTCCGATTTCAAAAAGAGCTGGAGAATATGCGGAAGGAGTATCAGATTCGCGTGGGCCAGTTGCAAAAGGACCAGCAGGAGGTGATGGCGTTTTCTTTGAAATGATTTGACGACCGTTCAGATCGCGCAGGTGAAGGGGTTCATTTCAAAGACAAACGTCGACGTGTCGGCGGCGAATGACGTCGCCGAACAGACGCGTGGCGCTTGTTTGAAATTGGAGGAGCAGATGCGCGACGTGCAGGCGTCGCTTGACGAGCTGAGCAACGTCAACCTGCGCAATGACCTTGGGGCCATCAACGGCCAGTTGCAGGCCATCATGGCGGACGCTCTTGCTGCTCAAGACGCCACGAATTTAAAAGGCGAAGAATTGAAAGCGCACGAGGCGGCGTGGGTGAGCTCTCAGCGCGCCGTCGCATCGCTTGAGGCTGAAAATGAGCGCCTCGCGCGCCACTTGGGTCTCTTGCGCGCTGTGATGGAAAACATCAAAGCCGACACCGAAAACGACATCGCCGTCTTGCGCGAGGCGCTGGAGGTCGCTTGCCGCGCAGCCGACGCAGAGCACACGGCGTTTTCGGACGCTGAGCGGCGGTGTGTCATCACCGCCGAGCGCCTGGACGCTCTCCACAAAGAGCGCAACCGCCTCCTCGAGTTGCTCGCCGCTGCGGAGGCGGACCTGTCGCGCACGCGGGCGGCGCGGGCGCAGGCGATTGCGCAGGAGCGGTCTGTCAACGTCGCGAAGGAAATATCTTTGTCGAATTTGAAAAGGTCTGAGGGGCAGTTGGAGGAGCTGCGGCGCGGGGTGAAATCGGACGAGGCTGCGTTTGAGGCCGATTTAAAAGAAGTGAAGAAACTCCACGCTGAAGACGTAACCCGCCACGACGCGCGCATTTCGGCCCTTGTGGCGGAGGTGAGCGAGAGCAGAGACCGAATTGAGAGGCTGCGGAGGGATTTGGCGGCGAGCCAAAACTTCGCCAAGGGTCAGGTGGCGAAGCTGCAGGCGGATCGGGTGGCGACGCAAGCGCTGACAGACAGCGCCCGCGCAGGGCATGCCACGTCCAGCGCGACGATTGCTGAGATGGCTGTGCTGATGGAACAAAAGGAGCGGACCGTGCTCAACGAGCGCGATGAGGCGTTCAGAAAGCGGCTGGAGGAGGAGGCTCACCGCAGCGACGGGGCGCGGTCGACGGAGCGCCGCGCGGCGATGGAGTCTGCGCTGCGCCACGAGGTCGAGCGAGAGAAGCTGCGGCTGGAATTCATTCGCGCACTGGATGAGGAGCGCACGAGAATGAGAGTAAGTCGATTTGATGTGACGTGCGCATGATTTGAAGAGTCATTGACGAAGTAACGTCGCCAGGACGATTTCGCTGCAAACATTTCGAATGCTCAGAGAGAGCGGGAAGAGCTTGAAGAGTCGAAGGTCGAAGTTGACAATGAGGTCGCAGAACTGGAGGGCCATTGCCAATCGATTGTCGAGCAGGAGAGGAGGTGGGCAGATCGCGCAAGAGTCTGGCAGGAGAAGCAACAGGTGAGAGGCATATGCCACTGAAGAATCTTCGTGTCTGACTTGCATGCAGCTGCTCGTGGAGTCGTTTAAACCCGTTGTTAACGATCAGATGGAGCTCAGCGCCATTCTCGCGAGCATTCGGAATCCGCTCGATGACATGACCTACCGACCTGCGGAACTCTCTGAGGCCCGCCTTCTTACTACAGTCGTGTAAGCGCTCATTACTTGCTGCACAAAATGTAGAAGTTGGAGTGCACTGACATGTAAAACGAGTTTTTTTCAGTGCCTCTCATTCGTTAGGTCTTTATTCTTTTGTTAAATATGTTCACATTGCTCTCCGGTTTGTACAACCTCTACGTGGCTCCTCCCGTATTTAGAATTCTCATGATCGGATTCGAACGCAGTGGCAAGACGGCTCTCCTTGAATGCATGAAAGCGAAGGTTGCTTTCGACCAGACACACCTGACGGATTCCAGATCAATGGGAAGGGCGCGTCGTACGACTGCGTCACTCCGACTGTTGGATTAAATAGTAGCTATCCTCCTCTGTATCTTACAGCAAAGTTGGAAGATTCCAACTTGGGGGCGGATCTATCATTGTTTGGGACCTTGGGGGCGAGAGCTCACTAAGGACCATTTGGGAAAAGTATTTTGGAGAATGCCATGCCATTTTCTTTGTTGTTGACTGCACTCAGCCCGAGACCTATGAAGAAGTGAAGTCCTGCATCGGTCGGGCGCTTGGTTCAAATTTTCTGACATTCCCAGAACGCCTCTCGTCGGACCCTGAGCTCGCCGGTGCTCCCTTTGTTATCCTGATCAACAAAATGGACGAGGCGGCGGAGTCATTGAGGGAGTTCGACAAGCTTGTCTCTGCAAAGGTTAAGGGCCATCGAGTCGTGCATTTCTTCTCTGTCAGCGCCAAGGCGGGGTGAGCTCTTGAGGCGTTTTTCTTTAAAGTTTGTAGAACGGGAGTTCGAGAGGCGCTGGAGTGGACTGTAGCCCTGCTAAAGAAAGAGGCTCGCTCTGTCATTCCGTCGTAGGCGAATTCCTTCGATTCGCCGTCAGACTCTGCGCTTCTTAAAGTTGCGGCGGCTTAGTGCTCTCTGTTACCCCCCAGCACTGTCGCAGCATCAGAGACTGCGCGACGTCGCGTCACCCGAGTGTGCATGCAATGTGTTGTTGCGGTGGGATCAAAATAAGAGTAGAGCGTTTGCTGCAACGACAGCGATGAGGGGGCCCACCCGTGTGTAGTCAACTTCCTTACTCAACGCGTGGATGTCTTTGTACAACCGACTATCCAGTCAGTTGTACGCAACCTCATGCAAGGTCTAAGTGCAAAGGCTTTTGCTCTTTGCATCTTTCTCCAACTCGTAACCAGCATCAACATTCTCTTTCCGTACCATAATGCAGTGATAGACGATTCGCAGCCTGTCGTCGTGGCCTTGTACGCCCCAAGATCTGGCCGATTTCTAAGCCCTCGCTCAGGAGAAGAGAGAGACCCTTTGAGAGTCGCCATTTACTTGGACGACGAGTACGTCCAGGAGTCCTTTCACGATCAAGCGGAATTTATCACTCTTTCGCTTGGGATGCTGCCGCGTGGTGGGCATATTTTGGAGATTCACGCCAACGACCAATCCGCGCTGTCCTCGTTTGAGATCGGTGCTCAAGAATGTCATCCAATCTCATGAACGCAGTCCCAACCACCTTTGCTGAGTCTATTCCCGTCCGATTCTCATCCTCTTTCGCCGTCGTCGACAGCGCCCCCCCTCCCCGAGCCAACAGCTGCTGCCTCGGCGACGCATTTGGCGCCGACTGTGCGTTTTCCGTTTATTCTTCGACCGCCTTCGTCCCTTCGACTCTCGCGACGCAGGCTTGCCATGACGACCTCTTCGACGCCTTGACCGACCGTCTTGCGACCCCCCCCCCTTCTTTTTGCGTTTCAGTCCTGAATAACCTCGCAATTGAACAGGGTATCGGCGCGCAGCTCCAATTCGTTCCGTCCGCTCTCACTTTCGCAATTTCCCAAAATGCTGCCCTTGACCTCTTGTCAAATGACGACTATCACGCGCCGCGGCTGTGTGACGGGCCCCGCCCTCATTGCTATTTTCGGAAGAGTCGCATTTTATGCTCTCACGCGGACCCAGCTCACTCCCCCATCCATTGGTCGCTGCTGACGCCGGAGCTCTTCAAAACGTCTCCAGGATTTGAGCGAATGGGCGTCTTTTTGTGGCGGGCAGCGCTTCTGCGGCACTATGCGACACCCAACGAGCGCCTTCAGCACCGAATCGACGAAGCGAAGCGAGCGCTGAATTTGCGATCGCCGTACGTCGCTGTCCATGTCCGCCACGGGGACGGTGATGCGGTTAAATAACAAACTCACTTTTCAGCTTGCCGCTTCGGCTATACAGTCCAGAGGGTGCCCTGCGCACCATGGGCGACGTACGAGCAGAGCGTCGCGAAGCTGCTTCACGCGTATCCCGAGATTAAAGACGTTTTTTTAGCCACCGACTCTCCCATCGTCCTCGCACAGGCTGTCAAATTCAAATCGGCGCGAGTGGTTGCGCTATCGTTTGACCGCACCGTCCTACATCAGTCGCGCCTGCTGGAACAGCGGCTACAAGATGGCGCCATTAGCGCGGAGGTTGTCCGCTTTAACGAACCATGCTAAAAGCGCTAGTTCGTGACCGAGCACGCCTTGTTGGATTTGGCCATCCTCGGCGATGGCGACGCATTCGTCGGGTCTTTCATTTCACAGTATAGCCGCTCCGCGTTTGCGCTCCAGTGCGCCAAAAGGAGGGCCGTCACCCCCTTCGCCTCCGTCGACGTGCGCGTGTTTTTGCGCCGACTCATTCCGCAGGTTCCCTGGGGCACGATCGATCAAATGGCAAAGGTTGTGAATGCGTGTGGGGATCTGGGCCCGCTTGAGATGGTCAGGCGGATGGAGGGGGAGGGCTGGGACGCCGACGCCGTGGGTCGAAAATGTCGCCGCGCCTGAGTGGCGAACCCTGACGTGGGGGCAAGAAGTGGAAACCTGCGCCTCATCAGCATCGCTTTCGTTTTGGAGAGCGACAGATCCAGAGGAGCTTACGTTGCTCTTTGACATGAAGGGAATGACCTCGTTATTGAACGTGTTCAAAGTACAGGGTCACCATCGGTTGCCATCAATCAAGACATATCAACCTCAACACACGGTCAACCATGCCGATCTTTACGATCGGTGTGCATGCGGACCCTCACCCCTCTTCCTTCGACTCTTTCCCCTCCCATCGCTTCCTCCTCAGACGCACCCTCTTCTCCTCGTTTGTCGACCCCGCCGTCGAGACGGCGTACGTCCAATGGCTCCTCCGTTCTTTTCGAGCCTGGAACATCGGCTGTCTCGTCACATGCGTCATCTTCTACCTCTTCATCGCCTTCAACATTTTTATCTCCAAGAACACGTCCCTCTGGACCACTCTCCCCGAGTTCTTCACCCACGGCTTCTACAAAATCGCAATCATCAGCGCCTTCTTCCTCATTTCCCTCCCAAGCCTCTTCGTCTTCGTCCGCCTCAGCCATTCCCGTCCCCTCCACGCCGAGGTTGTCCTCACCGTCAACATCCTCCTCTTCCAGCTCATGCAGGCCCACATCGACGTCTTCAGCTACGGCGACCCAGTCGCTAACTACGCCCTCCATCAGCTGCCCCTCTCCATCACAATGATCGGTTTGATGTCCCTCTCGTACGATGCTCCCCCCACCACCCCTGCGTTCGTTTTCTATCGCGCATCATTCTTACCCCCCCCCCTCTCCAGGTTCACCCGGTTTCGGTCGATTATCATCTCCTCCATCCTTCCCGGTGTCTCCGTCATCATTTTCGAGGTCATCATGATACCCCGGGGCCTTCAACTTAAAAGCGAAATAACACAATCGCTCTTGTATCGCCTTTACCTCATCCCCGCCATCCGCGTCATCATGTTCGCAACCGCAATCGTTTTCCTCCACATCCGCGAGGACTTCACGCGCTCTAAATTTATAACCTCCGTTCTGTTAGCGCAGCAGGAGGCCCGCACGAGCAAAATTTTGGAACAAACCCTCCCCCAACATTTTGCGCGGCGCTTTCTCACCAACCCCTCGTCGGTCGCGGATTTTAAACCGCGCGTTGGAATCCTCGCCATCCGTGCGCCCCCACCCCTTTCTGTTTTTGATCTATTTTTGGCACTCTTCGTGTCGTTCCGTGCGATATTTGTTTTTAAGTTATTCAGACGCATGATGGATCAGCCCGTGTCCCCTTGGCTTTGAGGCGAATGATATTTTTAGATTTGGTGACGAACGTCGGCGATACGGACGACAGCGCCGCCGCCGCCATCGGCGCCATCAACGACGCCGTCAACACCATCGCGGCGCTGGCAGACGCGTTCCCCTTCGTGTCGCGCGTACTTCTGACTTTATTTTCAGAAAATATGCAATTTTTATTTATGTTTTATTCCGTTATCGTCTCTATTTGCGTCACTGCCAGTGTTCGACATATTTCGACGTGGTCGACATATTTCAATATATCTTGAATCTATTCGACGCATGTTCGGCGTAATTTATGTTCTCAATATCGGCTGTTATGTTTTCGATTAGACTGCAGCTTCTTCAATTGACCCCCCCCCCCCCCAGGTTGAACTGTTGGGAGAAGTCCTCCTCTACGCCGTGGGGCTATCGGAGGATCCACCCCCCCTCTCGTGCCTTGCCATATTTGCAGCCATTGCAAATGCGGCTCTAAAAGCCCACAAGTCTTCATTAGTTAGCGCCCACTTTGGCATTTCTCTTGGCCCCGTTCTAACAGGGGTAACGACTTGTTAATTGTCCTTTTAAGTCTTCAGGTAATCGAGGGGAAAACCGCCCGCTTTCGCGTCCTCGGCGCGACGGTTGAGGAGGCATCCTCCCTGGCGTCGATTCTCAACCACAACGTGATCGTCTCATCGGCCATGGCGACCTCCATCAACTCAGAATTGGCTCTATTTTTGGATGAAGGCCCTAAGGCTGGCACATTCACCATCACAGACGCCGTCATGCGCGTCGCCGTCGCCAGCGTCGCCCTCCGCGCGGACGTCCGCAGCGCCCTCGCACGTGCGCTCGATGCAACCTCCGGCGCGACAGTGCCCCCCCCCCCCTCGATCCTTGTCTTTTACGTTGGAAGGTCTCATCGCGCGCTGATGGTGCCGAGACTGGCCAAGAGGAGCTGTCGCGCATGTCCGATGAGATGCACATCAACTGCCTTCCCTTCGCTTCGCCCTTTGGCCTTCGCAGGGCTCCGTTTCGCGCAAACACAGCCTCCCCCTCCGAAATCTATTTTCTCTTGAAGCGCCTCTACGCCAACGCTGAGCCATCGCAAAAGCATCCCCCCCCCCCAGCTGAAGTGGAGAAACAACGCGGAGTCTTCGCTTCGCTTCGGCGAACAATGCGCGACGTCTTTCCCTCCCCCCCTTCGTTTCTTCGCGACGTGGCCGCCACCTCCGCCGTCGAGGGCGTCCCCCTCGCCGCAGAGATGCGGCGGCTGTTCGCGACCGTGTTTGTGGAGGGAATCAAGTTTCAAATGATAAGGGGCGAATTTGTTGGGCTCCCACTTATTTCGCGACTGTTCGGGTGGTATGAGCGAAGAACATTCGACGCCCGGGGGTGCCTCAACGCGCTTGCGCTGGGGCTAACGACGGCTCTCTTTGCGCTCGTCCTCGGGGCAAATGGCGCGTCCGTTAGGGCCGGGCTATATTTACTCGGCAACGTTGCCGCCGGACGCGACCGCTCTGAGGGGATTGTGTTTGATGTGCGTCTGTTCGAGTTTGCGTTCATTGAGCACGATGGGAAAGATTGCGTCATCTACAGTGCGCTAAAAGGTCTCTTAGCACTTTTATCTTTGATCGTCAGCGCCATCATCTGCGCCGCCGCACTTCTGGCGATGCGATGGCACGGCGCTCGGCGGCATATTGCCCCGATTCGATTTTTTAATGGCGTGAACGTGCACATCGTGGCGCTTGTTTTATTTTCGGCGACATGCGCCGTCATCATTGCCCCTTGGCTCCCCAACCCAACGATCACCCCCCCTCCCTCAAAAGAATGTCAAATCAAACTGCCACCCCAAGACTTCGCTGCCCTCGCTGCCGACAATCCGGCCCTTACGTTCCGCTTCGACCGCCGCACCCTCCACCTCCTCCTCTCCGTCGCCGTGTGGGGCCTCGCCGTCTTCGGCTTCCTCATCCCAACCTACGCCGCCCGCATTGGCCTGGCTGCGATGGCAGCCATCGTCCCGGCGCTGACCTTTTTCGCCGCGCAGTTAACCGTCGCGCAGGACGTTGCGCAGGCGTGGCTGCTGCTCGCGCTGGGGGGGCTTGTTTTTGGCATCGCGCCGATCGTGTGGCTGCGGACGCAGGGAGCATGGTTTGCAATGGAGCTTGCACGCAGTGAGGCTCTATTTTTAGCTCGTGGAGCGCTGGAGGAGATGCTTCCCGCCACCATTGCGACGCGGCTTGTTGAAGCAGACGACGATCCCGACGTGTCCCGCCTATTTTACAGCGCACACCCTCAGTGCGCAATTTTGTTCGCGAGTTCGTTCACTTACAGAGAGCACTTACATTTTACAGCAATGGACGACTTCAGCGGCTTCTCGGAGAGGCTGCCCCCTCACCGCACCGTCGCGCTGCTGGCGGAAGTGTTCAAAATTTTTGACGACGTCTCGAGGGAGTTCGGGGCACACAAGCTGGACGCAATCGGTTCGGCGAGGGGTTTTGATCTCATTTCACCAGGGTCTTCGTACGTTTGCGCGATCGGCCTCGACCCGGAACGGACTCGTGACTCCGTTGGGGCGGCGCTGCGTCTCGCCGTGGCGGCTTCAGGGGCGCTGCGGATTTTGGACGCGTCTGAGTTGACAAACTCTCCGTTTTCTGTTAGCGTGAAGACGCTGCGCTTTCGATTCGGCCTGCACCTCGGGCCTGTCGCAGGGGGGGTAAGGTGGCTGTCGGGTTCTCTGATGGCGCAGATTTTGACAGCAGGAGTTCCAAGGTATCACCTCGTCGGCCAAACCGTGCGCGCCGCAAGGGAGGTGGTGGAGGCTTGCCCGCTGGACTTCATCGGCCTCTCAAATGAGTTCTTCAAGGCTGTACCGCAACAATTGAGGGAACTTCCTTTCATTGGTGATGCGGTAAAGGGGCAGCACGAACTCGCTGTGACGTCTCAGGAGGATTCACTTGTGATTCTCGACACTCGCGACGTAGAACGAGCGACATGTTGACGTTATTGTAACTTAGACCAAAATGTGTACCCAATTTTGACCACATCGTTGCACTACAGTTTATTACACGGCCAGACTTACCATACATCATCCCGTAAAGAATCCTCCGAGAACATTCCTTGAGAATCCAGGGTTAGTGTTTCTGCCATGGGGTGAGGTGACAGGCTCTAGCAAGGGGCGGCCTCCAACCGTATGGTTGCGAATGGTAGGGGGCGAATGCACATCTTTGAGGATCGCAGAAACTTCTGGTTCCTCGGGCTGCTTGCGCGTCCTCGTCACAGATGGACTGGACTGTCCAGATTTCAGCATCTCTGTTAACGGTGCAATTTGTGGTCCCGCACTAAAAATTTGGTTCCAGATTTTTTGCTCTCGAAGTGAAGAACGTAAAATGTCATGCAAATTTGGAAACCAAGAAGAGATTCCATAGAATCTTTTTTTCTTTGATGCCACGAAACTCTTGTTTTTGACACTAAATGGTGAAGTTAAGGAATAGTTGTTCATTTGCATGAAGTTCCTCAGGTGCATTTGCCTTTGGTGGGCTGCCGCATCTGCATCGAGTGCTACGTTGACTTTGTTTAATGCTCACTCAGATGACTCAACTGTTACCATCGAGTCGTTGTCCTACGTTGTGCCCCCAAGAACTCCTTTCCGTGTAATGATTGTTGCTGGAAGCGCTTTCATCTCCGTTACATCTGGTCCAAATTTGTTCTTTAACTCTTCTGTATTATTTACTCCAGGCGACGCTGCGTCTCTTTATTGGTTTCAATGTCGAAACGTTTCAACAAACCTTTTGCTGCAGGCGAGAAATCCACTTGCAACCACCTAATCCTGCAGGACTCTGTCCCTGACACTGACCTCTATGCGGCCAATGTCCGAGTCATTGATACGGGCGTACTCGACGATTCTCTACCGCTATTTGCGCAGAGCCAGCTGTGCCCTGGCTGTAAGCTCTTGCCTCTGCTCTCGGCCATGCCCTGCACGGCTGTTGAGGTCACAATTGGCGATGCCCCACTCAGTGGTCTTCGTGCCTATGCCCCCATAGACATCTACACCACAGATTCTCCAGCAGAGGACACTCGGCTGACAACTGTCACTCCAGGTCCTCGGGCCGCTGTGTCTGTCATCTTCCTACAGTCTCCAGACTCTTCTTTGATGACTTCTGTCGTTACAGACATTGAGCCTGACCGTGAGTGGCCGTATCTTCTAGAGGCTGCTTCCTTTTTCTTTGCTGCCGCAGTCGTTTATCGTTTCTTCAAGAAGTGGCAGAGGAAGCAGCTTCTTGACTCTGCCACCATTTCCGTTGATGCCGAGGCTGAACCCCTCGTGGCTCCGCTCAACTCCGGGCCCCGTGCACGTGCAACGTCTCGAATTGCAGCAATTGACACTCTCCGGGGCTTTTCTATTTTGCTGATGGTTTTTGTCAACTATGGCGGAGCAGGAATGTGGTTCTTCAATCACGCCCCTTGGAATGGTCTCACCGTGGCGGACATTTTGTTTCCTCTCTTTGTTTTCATCATGGGCGTGTCCGCTTGTGTCGTACATCATCGCCCAACCATCACTCCCGACACCACCGCGCAGCGAGCGTTTCGTATCCTTCGCCGATCAGCTACTCTTTTCATTTTGGGCTCCATCGTGAGCAACGTGAGGCCATCATTCGCCCGCTGGCGAGTCAACGGAGTCCTTCAATACTTTTCCTTCGCCTACCTTGTCAATGCCACGGCTCTTTTAATCCTCCCTAACCCTTCCTCAGCAACAACGTCGCTTAATGATGTCGTTGCTGGCGCACCCCACACTCTCCTCACCCTTGCGTTGATGGTCCTGTATATTGCAATCCAACAACTCCTCCCAGTCCCAGGGTGCCCTACGGGCTACATTGGCGCAGGGGGTCTGTCCGATGGAGGGCTTTATCCGGACTGTGCCGGTGGGGCACATCGGTGGATCGACGTTGCGCTGTGGGGAGACTCACATATTTTTAGAGGACCCACATGCGGCCCGATCTTCCGATGCGGGTCATATGATCCTGAAGGATCTCTCGGAGCCATCAATGCAGCGGCATTAGCAGGCTTTGGGGTACAGGCTGGCCGGATTTTTGCTCACTTTGGAGATCCGAAGAGTCGGGTAAAGAGGCTGGTCATGTGGGGGGTTGCATGTGGCTCGATCGCGCTTGCACTCTGTGGCGCAAAGACGAACGGAGGCATCTTCCCCATCAACAAAAACCTTTGGTCGCCCTCTTTCATTCTTGCAATGGCTGCTCTGGGTTTTTTTGGGTTAGCGATTTGCTACATTTCCGTTGACGTCAAAAAAGTCTGGAGAGGAGCGCCATTTCTTTATCCGGGCATGAATGCAATCACTGTTTATCTTGGTCACGAACTTTTGGGAGACGTGTTCCCATTTTCCTTCGAATGCCCGAGCGCTTTCTCCTGGTTTTTGGCAAGAAACTTGATTGGGACGACTGCTTGGGCTTGTATTGCGTATGTTATGTACCGAAAGAAGATTTTTATCACTGTGTGAAGCTACAGAAGTAAAACGACAAACTGCATACCTCATGTCAACTAATGAACTCAAACTTTATTGTTTGAATTATCATTTAACTTAACCAATGACGGCATGACTGTCCAAGCCGACATTCCGGTGTTCCGGACAATACATCGAGATCTCCAAACGGTATTTCGTTAACAACAAAATGAGTTCTTCTGATCCTGACTAGATTCGAATTGCTGCGATTGCTGACTGCTATGGAGTCATTGACATTCCTAAGGCTCCAGTGGCGGATATCTTAGTCTTCGCCGGTGGGCTATGCCTATCCCCTGTTGATGATCCTTCTGATTCGATTGCACAGCTGGTAAATCTGCCGACAAGGTTTCGAATCTTGATTCGAGGACCGACTGACCCGCCTCTGGAAACGATCATCCGATGTTGCCATGAGCAGGCGTCACTAGCGAACGAGCGCATCACAAAGTCAATCAAAGACCGCCACTCTCGTAAAGACATCGTGTCTCAAACTGGCTCGCAAGATGGGCCTCGAGTTGCTCTCCACAAGACTCTTGCCAAAGACGTCCTCATTTCTGTCATTGTCGCGAAAGGGCCAACGGTAACACCCCTTGAGGTCGATTCAGCTGCGATTATCGTCGCAGAGGATGCCTCTGTTAACATCAAAAATGTGATCTTCTTTTGCTGCAGCCTCGAAGAACCCTCACGCGTGAGTGCAATTCCAAAAAGCACGGAGATCCTTGTTACATACCCCCCCCCATTTGAGCTTAAGGGACATAAGAACCCTCGAGCGCTTTGGAACATCATCCACGATTATAAGCCTCTCGCTGTGGTGTCGGCAGGCGATTTTGATGCATCGTCCTCCCGTGCGTGGGATAACGAGCTAACTCTCTTTGTTAACGCAACGTCAGCAGTGGGGTCGAAGTTGTCTTCTCTTCGGCGCGGCTTTGTCGTATTTGATTTTCATCCAAAGCGTTGGATTGAATTGGAGGGGGGGTTGAAGATTCCTTCTGGCGTCGGGGACTCGGCCGACCACGGGGCCGCATCGTCACGGGCGTTGATTTCAAAATTGCAGCGCCAGCGACGTGTCTCCGACGACGATGCCGCCCTTGTTGTGCGCAAGCTTAACGAGCTTGAGTGATTCTGTTGTGATGTGTTTGCTGATGTGAAATGTACGCGCAGGTAATGCTCGCTGTGTCCAAGATCGTGAATTGAACATCAATTTGAATCAAGAGTCGTCACGTTTGTCCGCTCCGTCTCCCTCCACCGTCCATTGCGAGACATGATTCGAGCTGTCAAAGTCTTAGTGAACGCGGTTTGGTCGCAACCACAGCATCGACTTCGGGTGCTGCCGTACGATAATTTAGCCTGTGCTGAGGGAGATTGAGACAGTCCTGAAGGGTTCAACACGAACAAGCTTCTGAATTGAAGATTCGTGCGAAATCTGGTGATTTGATGTCATTTGGAACAGGGCTGACGCATCACGCAACGCAAACACATTTACAATTTAGCAGCGCGAAAATAAACAAGCTCAAAATTACAGTCAACGGGGTCGTCCCTCATGGCAAGTTCCAGCCGATCGAATAGTCCGACAGCAACCTCTTCAGCCCTCAGCGAATCCCCCTTCCAAACGCCTCTCAGCTGTGCGACGAAAAAAGGCTCAAAAATTGCCTCCCAAAACGACCGTGCTTTCGCCGCGTAGTCACCGACCGTGAGAAGGCCCGATCTGAAATCCTGCCAGAGAGGATTGGTGACGTCGACGAGAGAAATTTCTTTGAGCGACAACGAGGGCAATCTTTCAAAAGTGACCTGGACGTCTTCGAGGCTGCGGTAAAACACGGGGCACGTGAGGGCTTTGGCATCATCGGCGGTGAGAACCTGGTCGTCAATCAAAGAGCGAAGGGCGCCGACGGTGCGCTCGAGAACGGGATAAACCTTGGAGGGGGATGATTGTGCCACAACGGAGACGACCAGTTGTCCGCCAGACATCAGCTCGGCAGCACGGACATCAAGAAAGCGCAAGAGATCAGCAGAGGCCTGTTGCTGAAAAGCGAAGCGGTCATCTTGAGACGTTGCAGACGCATTGGGATGGAAGTTGAGGGGGAGGGTTGCCGGGCAAGTCGAGAGAAAATGTGCAGCACAAAGAGAGAAGGATACTGAAAGCGACTCACTTGGGTGACATTGCTCGAAAAAAGACCTCCCAATGACTGAAGGATAAACAGAACGAAACTTCGCCGGGTATCCTTCAGGAGAGGCCAATAACTTCATCAGTGGACCGAAATCATTAGACGGCAGATCTTCATGAGCTACTGAGACCTCACAAGTTGTGCGCTTCAATATGTTTTGCAGGACAACGGAGACAGGAGCGTTGCTGTTTATTCCTTGAGAGCAACCGAACTCCGCAACACGGACCGTCTGTGCGAGCGCGCACTCGTTCGACGCTCTCGCGAGAAGTGGCATCGCTGGCTGTGTCGCCTCCGTTTGAAAGCGAGAGTTTTGGTTGTAAAACGCATTGCCCTTCATGGGATGGAAATGGTCGACGACTTGGTCTCCCATGACTCCAAATCCACGACAAATATTCTTTGGACTTTGGATGGGAGTGCAGGAATGGACATCGTTATTCAAGGGAAATGATGAGGATGTTGAGAATTGCTGTCCAAGCCTTTCCATTGAGCAAGTATCTCGCTAAAGTTTTACACATGACGTCCCAGCGGCTCATCGGATTTGCATTCTGTGCTGGATGCGGTTTTCTCATCAGCGCCTTGGTAATGAGCACGGTCTCTCTGATCCCTTATTTGCAGTCAGTTGTACGTATAGCGGAGCTCTTGGCTGGAAATCCTGCTCCCTTCGCAATTTTCTACACGCTTGGCAACGTTTTGTCACTTATGGGGTATTGTCATATGTTTGAGTCTAATCCGATTGTAGGACAGGATTTCTCATCGGTATGGCCTTATTCTTCTTTCATAACATGAAAGGGCCTTCCCGCCATGTGAAATCTATGTGTGACAAGTCTCGAGCCATTGCAACGACTATCTTCGTCGTGTCCATGGGTCTTACGTTTTTCTTCGTGTTTTTCAGGGCCATCAACGTACCTCTCGTCACGTGTTATTGACTCTCTCAGCCACCCGCTGTCCGCATTATTTTGATTGTCATTTCTATAGCCGTCCAATTTGCCGCCCTTGTTTGGTTTTCATTGCTGCGGCCTCTTGCTCACCGCCCTAAGGTACACTTGTTCGTACATTCCATTCGGACAGCGCTGCTTAAAAGCGACCGTGTGCAAATGCTGTCCGTGAACATTCATGCATGCAATAATTAAATCAACAACCGAAGTGATCCATCTTGTCATTCAGTCGAATCACCACACCCAGCGCTGCAAAGCTCCTTCATGGATAGCTGCAATGCGTCTGCAACTTGGCGTGGCGCTGCGAAAAATGAGAGGGAATGTCTGAGGCCGACATTGGGTTCCATCACAAGCCCTCACTCTCACTCCACGACGTTGAAGGACATCGACAACCGCCTTTTGCTCCTACTTTGTAAATAATGTGCTTAAGTCGACCAAAAACCTCGCGAAAACGCCTCAGACGACGCAGAAGCGCTGCCTCTGAATCGTCCACACGAACAGCGCCTCCGTCCTGCTGTCTCAGACGGATGTCAGTCTGCAAAACATCATCAAACTGTACTTTGCCAGTGCTCAAGTCTACTCGCCTCTTCCTTCTGGAGCTGTGAGGAGACAATAGGAGGGAACACGCTCGGTCAACGCAAACATCATCAGGGACCTCAAACGTGATCGCTCCTGCACAATGGACATCTAACGAGACAAACAGATCTAACAGCCAGTTTGCATCATCAGCGTGAAGTGGGAAGTCGACGACGAAAAAGTACTGAGCGTCAGAAAGCCAGGGACTCCTTCACAGGAATTTCGCTCTCTTTTGCCATCACAACCTTTTCATGAATTATCTCCCGCTTCAAGAAATGAATTCTTGCAGATCTGTGATAAATGAGATGCAGCCTGTGACCAACCACAATTCTCTGCTAGGAATCTTTGGGATGGACAGAGACCCCGATACAGCATGCGACACTAGCTCCTAGATCATCAGTGTCCGTTTGGTGAAGTCAATAACTTCGTAAGATCCACTGTAGCTAACCATAGACTTTACAAAGGACTCAACGGCTTCGCTTCTCATTCTCGACGAAATTGCAGTACCGGCAGAGTTTTCAAAGTATGCCCGAAGAACATCGCCATGGCCCACATAATCAACTTGATCCAGTGATTGTACAGCCAACGTTTTCCCAGATCCAGGGGGACCCAGAAGCAGAAAGACATGTGGTGTCATCGTAGTGTTCTAAACCCTCTTTAAAATATTTGTTAAGATGCGAAGACCACGGAGAACCTCAACTCCCCAACGCCGGCCTCTTCGCCGACGACCTCTCCGCCATCCTCCCTCGCCCCGACGACATCCCCCCCCTCGTCCAGTTCCTCGACGTGTGGGAGGCGGGGCTGGTGGTCGCCTGGGCAAAGACGCACGTGCGGAGGCTGGACCCTCCCTCGTCGCAGGCCTTGCAGCGCCTCCTCCGCACGGTCCCCCACTTCCCCCTCCCCCTCGTGCGGGACGCCCCCAAGCCCTCCTTTACCCTCCTCGGCGTCCCGTTTTCGA
>JAIYDP010000119.1 GCA_027487435.1 Verrucomicrobiaceae bacterium
ACTACGAGAAGGCGCTGTTCACGTGGAAGGCGCTGTCGTTTGAGCGCCGTATTTTCGCCAAATGCGGGGGGAGGATCGGCAGGGGAGCACCCGCGCCGCCGCCGACGCAGCGGCGCCGGCTTTAGAGGGGGGGGTGTACAGAGTAAATTTGGGTCGAAGCCATTTCTCCGGCGCCAGCGCACGGGGTGCGCCTTGACGCAACTGCACCCCTCCCCCTGGTGTGGCCGTTCGATGCTGCGCAGATGGTCGTTCGCCAGGGGCAAGAAAAACCCGCCGTTGAGCCGAACGGGCACCTCAACATCAAAAATGAAAGGGCAGTCCCACACCACTCGAGCGAGCCCTGTTGTGGCGGACAATTGCCGCCAGCCGTTGAACCGTTTGATTGACGTGGCGGCGCCTTGGAGACGTTTTAAATCGTTGCGGTGTCGGTTGGAGGGTCGCTAACTAACAGACCCGACGGAACACCGTTACAACCGCACCCTCCGCCGGAAAAAGCTCTGCGGCTGAATTTCGCGCACATTCTGAAAGGAAAGCCGCCCTCTAAAAGTGTACATGCTGAGCCTGTTAACTACAGCGCGGTGCGCAGGTGCGGGCGCGGTGCGCTGGAGGCGTTTTCTCGAGGGACAACAAGCGGCCAGAGTGATTTTGGCAGCAAGCGGAAGGGCTGTTCGGAAGGGGCTTGTGCGGAGGCTGCGCCCTGACTCACGGCCGAGCTTGGGGTGGTGCAGACGTTGTGGTTGTCCGCTTTGATCTCTCGAGCGCTTGCGGGTCCCTGCGCGATGGCGACAACCCTTGCTGTGGTTGTGTTGTCAACATCGCGTTGGCATCACTCGCCTGCATTCGATCACCGAGGAGGGTGTGTGTTTCCTCGTCTCTGCGACTGCGGAGATCTCCGCCATGGTCGGGATTCGAATCGCGACCTGCTGATGCCAGGCACGTGCTGCAACCGGCGTCGTGATGCTCTCAGTACCTCCATGGTGCTTCACATCACAACTCTCTCTGACGGACATCCCATCTCGGTCGTGTGTTGCTGAGTCGTCACTGCGGCACTGCATCAGACTGAGACAGTGCTGCACTTGCTGTGGCCACTGTGCAGGCAGTGTCAGCGCTGTTGGGCTTCCTTCGTTTCTCAGCTGAAACACTTTCCAGGCCCCCTTTTGTCCCCTTGTTCTGCGTGTTGGAGGTGATGGGCGGGCTATTAGATGGGTTCCAGTTGTCCTCGACCTCGCCGATTCCCATTTCACTAGCATTCGTTCAAAGTGCCAGCTCTGCAGCAGGATTGGGGAAATGTGGTTGGCCCCAGACGACAAGTGAACGGTTCCATCTTTACGACTTTTCCTTCAGCCAGTTCAACAGAGCCCCCCCCTTGTCAAAGTTGTGGCGGAACTCCTTCTGCAGCCGCGCAGGGTCCGCTACATAGTCGTTAGCCCCAACTGACATTTGATGGCTTGTGTGTGCGGACGCGACGATAAGCGCGTTGACAGCCGCGTTGTCAAAGAGGGCTCCGTCAGGGCGGATAAGCCGAGAGAGATGTCTTAAAGGCGTGTTGCATCTTCCTATCCTTTGTTTTTACAGCATTCATGGGTCTCGCTGGAATACACCCTCCCCCCCAGCGCGCGGGCACATCACGTCAAAGGCACACAACGAAACGTCATCTGCGCGGGGTCGATCAGCTTTATCCGGCCTTTGATGGTGACCCCGTCCGCTGCACCCTTGACGACAAAGGCTGCAACGCCAAACGAAGTCGCCGCGAACTCCGCAACTTCTTGCCCCTTCAACTCCGGCGTCAGCGGCACCACCAGCGCGTCGTCTTGCCACATGACAACCCCCATCATCGCGTTGAGACTCATCACCCGTCGAATGAACTCGGCATCACCACAACGCAAGGGGCTGTCAGAAGAGGCAGCCCGCTTGACCACAAATCCGCCGCAGCGACTCCTCGCGACGAAATCAGTGACGTCGCGTAACCGCATTTCATCCCAACAGCTCCCAAAGTGCGCGAAGTTGCCGTACGACGCGCGCACGTCAGCCAGCACATCGTCGCCGACGTCGAACACTCCCACACAAACGGGACCACCGTGCGCTCGTTCCTGAAGGGTCACAAGAGGAGGGGGGGAGTCGAACAAGGGCGAGTCTGAAGTCAACGAACGAGACTTCGAGGGGGAGGTGCATTTCCTGTTTCAGCTTGTTGAAAAGGTAATGCACGCAAAGAGGGAGGGGGGCCGCAGTTACGACGATTGTGTCCTTCTCTTCGAGGCGATAGACCCCATCAACGGGGTTGCTGACGCCATGGCCCCTCATCACGACAAATTCAAAGTATTCAAACCCCTTGACGCCAAGTACTTCTTCCGCCACCACCGCCCGCAGCGCCGCCGCCACTATCGTCGCGTCAACGTCCACCAGCGTCGAGTTCGATGAGAAATTTATGAAAATCGACACTTGAGGGGGGGGCGATTGAAGTCTGCAGACAATGACGTCGTTGTCCTCGAGGAGATAAAAGTCTTTGCACGCGCCCACGAGTTCGTTGCCCCTCCAGACCGTCACCTCGACGCCGATCCCCGGCTTCAACCCCAGCGCTTGGACGACACGGCCTTGAAGACTCCTCACGTCAATACTCGTGGCGACGTCCATCAGCACGGACGTGGAAGATGGCATACTCATCACCGTGACCCTTCGAAAGCAAGAGTAGCAAAC
This sequence comes from Verrucomicrobiaceae bacterium, assembly GCA_027487435.1. Lineage (GTDB taxonomy): Bacteria > Verrucomicrobiota > Verrucomicrobiia > Verrucomicrobiales > Akkermansiaceae > UBA956. The sequence continues at coordinate 2,695 of JAIYDP010000119.1, forward strand.
GACATCGCCGTCCTGCAACGGCCATGCGGCCCCAAAGTCGACGCGCACGCCTGCGCGCTCGATCCAAATTTCCTGGGTGGGGATGTCAAAGCACTTGCGCACGGCGTCAGGGGTAATATGGTTGCTGTAGTTCGTCCAATGTAGTCTCGCCCCCTTGCCCTCCTCGCTGAAGTAAATCGTTATCAGAGGTGGCAAGTCGGCAACGTTAGCAATCAAAGAGACACAGCCCTCGACTTTGACAACGCTGTAGGCGTCATGGTCGTCCGAAGTCCAAGCAGCAACCGGCTCCACTCGCACGGACACAAGACTGCGCGAGCACCAGTCGGCGATGGAACGCTCTGCCAAGTCGCGAACATCCTCCCACTTGCCCTCCGTGTACAGTTCCAACGCACTCAAAACACGCGGCGCAACTTCAACTCCCATTTTGTCCACAAACGTCACCTCAACAGGCACAGCTACCTTCCAACCAACAAGATTAAGGATGTCACAATCCGAAATGTCGGTTCTCACGAGGTCAACGTGTTTTTCAATCATGGGAATATCTCGCATGCCCGACATGGTCATTTGCGATGCCTTTAAGCAAACAAGGTGCTTGTGGTCGATGAAGTCGATGAAGTCAACTTGGCAGCGCTCCAAAGCAGAGAAGACACTCGCCGCAGTGACTGGCTTGTACAGTGCCAAATGCTGCAATTTCTGCGAAGTTCCCGATGGGAAAGGACTGAACGACGCAATTACCCTAATGTACTCGCCAGTCAGCTCAAGGCTCTTGGAGAAAGACGAATCGTCCGCAAAGAGGGCGAGATCTAAAGGCAAAAGCTGGCAATGCCCTCTGCCAACCTCGTGTAGCTCTTGAAGTGATGGGTTGCCTTCAAACATGTCCACATACTTGCTCCTCAGGCGCTGCACAAATTCAAGCGTCTCGGAGCGGAACAAGATCTCAGCAACTGTGTCTGTGGACTTCAACACGACCCGAATGGGAGGCTCATCTCTGAAGTGGACTTCAAAGACAACTTCGACAACTTCGTTGAATGGACGGAAAGCAATCTCGACAAGGTCCTTTCCAGGTTCTAAAAACAACAGCTGCCTAGGAGACTGCGCCCTTCTGTCCAGTTTGTCTTGAGAAACACGTGCAGCTGTCCTTGGCAACACGACAGGGACACTGAGCGTGAAGAACTGAACGTTCCTCTCTTGTCCAAGCTGTGCCAACAGCCGACAGCATAACATCCGAATCCTACGCACGACAGGACCGAAATTCTGGCACTGAACGGACTGTGGAAGCACGTCCTTCAGCCGCTGCTTCAGCCGCTCTGAGAGCACCTCTCGCACGCCAACAGCGCGGATAGCGATGTTGATCAGAGGTTCATCGGGTCGAAGGGACATCGTCCCTGCAGTCTGCTCCGCAACGAGCACATTTGCCACCTCCCGCAACGACTGGATAGCTGCCTCCAGAGCCGCTGCCACACGCCGGGCTGACTCTTGGGGCAATGCCGCCACGCGCTCCAAGCAGCATTCGAACTCGCTTGCAGCCTCATCCGACAATTCAGCGTTCAGTATTCTGCCAGCATTTGAAAAGTTCGTCTCCTCGTGCAATTCCTGAATGACTTCAACAAAAACTCTCAGCACATGAGGCAAGTCGTCAACGCTTAGCATAGACGTGGAGCTACTGATCTCGGAGAAACGGCTCACAAACTTGTTGAAGTCTTTCTGAAGATTATCAGCATTGAGCGCAGGCGCCACTCCTGTCGACGCGAAGCTGCGGCACAGGTCGTGAGCAGACGAAATCATGCCCTCCACCTTGTTCAACCCAAGCTTTTTCATGTCACGGCGCAAATGGGCAGCTCGCTCCTGTTTCCATCGCCCATCTCGCGGCAACTTTGCCACAAGCACAGCGAGGCGGTCAAGTTGTACATCACCCCTCAGGAAGTACGTTTGTTCGGACAAATCAGTCGGCTTAAAAACAAATTGATTCCTCATGGACTTCGCATCGATGCAACACTTGCTGAGCACGAGCTGCTGCTTCAAAATCTCGCAAGCGACCGACTCGTCGACGCCTTTCTCGCCCGTGCTGAGCTTCAGTACGTGGAACAGCAGCTCCTCAAAGTTCTTGGGGACAGACGCAACCAGCCGAAGGCCAGCACCACCGTCGGATGCAAAAGCTCCAAAAGGGATCTCATCAGGCTCGGGCATGCGTACTAACTTGACAGCAGCCTGAAGAAAGGTATTGTGTCTGCTGACAACCTCAGACACAAGCCGAACGATGGCATCGGAGCTCTCATGGTCAAGAGACACGAGCTCGGACACGAGCGTCGACAATGAGAGGTCGATGATCTGGCCCTCGTTGTTCTGGCGCGCCTGCTGACAAACGCCGATCTCAATAACGGCCTCGCGAATAGCATTCCAGTTCTGAATGACAGCATCAAGCTGCGCTGTAGCTCCCTGAGTCGAATTTGCGCATAGATCTAAGACGTTGCCCATGGTCATCGTGCGCAGCTGCTCCTTTGTTGTTTTTCCACTCAGGGTATTGGTGAGGAGGTCGTAGAGCATCGCAAGCGAGGGAAGTCGACTCATGACGGCAAGGGAAGGATGGAACTTAAAGAACAACGTCAGGAGTGGTGACTTCAATTCACCAACAGAAGTGTACAGTGGGAAGTATTTGGTTCGCGTGACCTTCAACTCCCGGCTCAGCGACATAGCCTTGTTGAACCAATCAGGCATGATTCCATCGACTTCTCGCTGCGCCTGCGCAATCGCTGCTGCGTGTTTCTGAACGTACGCGAACACTTGGTCTGCCAACAAATTCTCGTACGCACTCACATCCTGCTCCGTCATAAACCTGGGGCCGCACGGGCTTGCAAACTTCACCTGCCACAAGTGCTCATGCATACGCATGAGACTTGCATTCAAAAAGAACTGACCACTCAATCCTGCAGCAACAAGCGAGGGTTCCTCCAGCATCATTTTCATGAAAGTAGCAGGTCTTTCCAAGGCGTAGTATCGAACCTTTTCATCGTTGTTGGCGCAACGCTTGTGGCAATCCGACTTCCAATACGTGCAAATAGTATCCGCCATGCCCCTCTCAACGGCTGGGATTCTGAACAGAAGCCCCATGGTCATGGCTGCCCACGACATGAAATTGTAAGCAAGCCGAAACAAGGTTACGTTGCGAAAGCACTCATAGCCATCTGGGGTTTGCAGTTGAGCGACGTGGCCGAGAACTTGATAGCCACAGTCCTTTGCAATCCGACCCATTCCAGACCCCACCCCTTGAGAATTCATCAAAGAAGCAGGGTCAATAAGACGTGTGTAGAGCTCAAACGACTTGCTTTGGCTGCCCAACACGACTGCAACGACATTGACCAGTGAGTACTTCAGCCCACTGGGTGCATATGCGATTTGGACATCCGCGTTGTTTGAGTCAAAAAACAGTCCACCAAGGAAGTCAGTTCTAGAAAAGGGCCTCGGCTTGGTGAAGAAAGCAAAGATAGGACGCTCTCCTTCCGTGATACGGAGTGCCGCTCTGACAGACTCAAAGTCAATCAGATTGGCAATATGAGGCGCAGCCTGGCCCTCATCCCCAAAAGCGTAGAACGTATGGGCAAACAAGTACATGCGGAAGCGGAACGCCTTTGCCTCATCGTTCCCTACCTCTTGGGCGAGAAGTGCCGCTCCCTCTGAAACATTTTTCAGCGACGCTCGGACGACCTCCACCAATCGCCGATACTCCGGCCCATAGATACGCATCTCGGAGTCCCAGACGAACTGCAGAGCAACCTTGCGCACAGCCTGGGCCTCTGCAGCTCCTCCAAGTAGTGATGCGTCAACAAGGGCAAGGTCCATCATTGCTCGGGCGGCAGAATGCGCGCGGTCGGAATCAAAGTTGGAGAGGAAGAATTCGACTTGACTGTGCTGTGCGTCCCTCAACCAGGACTTAACCGACTCGACCAAGTCTTTCGACATCACACCGACAACTCGACGCATTGCAGCGGAGCAATGGTTGGAATGATCAGCCTTTGCATTTGGCGCTGACGAAGCCATCACCTGTCTCGCAATTTCAGCCAAAATCGCATCACATTTGGCACAAACAAACACTCCCTCGATGGCGGGCGATTCTGCGCGATTTGCGTAAGAAATAAACGTGTCAATGGCGTGAATGGCGCTTGCAACAGCCCCCTCACACCATTCCTTGTGGTGGGCAAGTGCTACTTCGAAGGTGTTGCGAACTGCAAAGTAGAGAGAGGGGAGGAGGGGATGTGGAGAGGGCCGCCCTAACGTTGGCCGCCGAAACTGCGCTTTCGACTCTTGGAACATCACGCATAGCCTGTCCACAAATCGCTTCACAGTTGAAGCCTCAGTGCTGCGGGATAGCAGCTGCCGGAGTATGTCTGCTATGACGGCTTCTGGCAGTCTGACTTGATGCAAGATGTCCACAACAACCTGCCTCGTGGGCCAATCCACAGGAAGATCACTGGCAAAGTACATCCGAAAAAAACGAGGTCGCCAAGCGTCATCTTGAGCCGAGCGGCCCTGCAGCAGCAACAAATTGAGCAACTGCGGTGCGAGCTCCGAGTTTTCTGACCCGTTGCATACGAGGGGGGCCGCCTCACGGCTAAAACTACCCACCAGCGCACGGGGTGCCGTGTGGACGCAAACTGAAAACAAAGTCAACACAGCGAAGCGGTTACCGTTCATCGGAGCGAGGCATCGTTTCTGCGAGTCCGAGACACAGTTGTTGACCGCGTCCCATGTGGCGAGCGTGCGGGCGAGGTCAGCCCAGCGCGCGCTCCCCAAACATTGACAGAAGGCATGCCAAATCTTGGCAGTTGCAAACGCAACGACGGCGTTACACATGTCCTCGATCGAGTTGTTGTTTGATCCTTCAAGAGCTTCAACAAAACCAGTGACACCGTCCAGAGTAACAACAGCGTAGACAACGCGGAGGCAGTACGCAACGACATCGACGTCGCGGGCGAAAGCGCAAATGAAGGAGAAGCAGTTGGAGGTGCAGTTCATCCTCTCGACGCTGCGTTCGACAAGTGCAACAGCGATGGACACAAGATTCGCAACGTGGTCACCACGAACAACAGCACTCTCTCGAAACATGGAATGGAGAAGAACTGATCTCTTCACAACATCGCGCTTGAAGTCGCTCAGCAGCTTTTCGTCCTGATTCAGGGCAGACGCATATCTCTCCAACAGCGGCTCAGCCACCAGTGCAGCCTCGGCAGCCACCATCGAAAACTCCCGGACGGCGACGTTGCTCTTTGCCATCACTTGAGAACAAATGAAGTCGACAAAAGGGATACTTGGTCTACAGCTCCTGTGCCGCGGTGTCGCGGGCATTGTAAATGAAGGTATGATCAAGTTGGCCCGAATAGAATCCTCGGATAGCATAACGGGGAGGTTGCAGACGAAGTCGGCCACAAGCTTTGCCATGGGTTTGGCCGGATCAGCCACGAGGAAGTCGACAACGGCAGCAAGATTAGAGTCGGAAACAAAGCGCTCGACAATTGAAAAGACGTAGTGCGTCAAAACAAGAGAAATTGTCGCCCTGATAGCGTGGGAAAAGCTCATTACGCTTGTGCCCTTCACGATGATCTCGCACACGTGATCGAGCAAAGAGAGGAGGAAACCTCTCGACCAAACACAGAAAAATCGATTCAGCGCCCGATCGAGCAGCCAATCGTGCCTAACGAAGAGTGTCTTCACAAGCTCAGAACACACGACGTTCAGGTTGGACAAAGCTTGCAGCCCAAACTGCTGCAAAAGCAAAGGAGGAAGTCTAGGGGAGTTGCAAGTCAACTCGCCGACGGTTTTAAAGGTGTTCAAGAAGTCCTGTTTCAGCTGCAAGTCTTGGGCTACCGTTGAGAAGTCTGCAATCCCGAAACCTGCAAGAATCCACTCACTTGTTGCTCTGTCAACATGCGGAGTGCTGACGTTGACAGCATTGACACCAACAGAGTCCACGAACACGAAGTTCCAACCCCCACCATAAATTGTGTTGTACTGCGAGGACAAGTGGAGGAACTCAGGCGGGATATGCGCCACGAGAACCAGCGTCTTGTAGCGGCTGCCTTCATCAAGAAGCTTCGAGTGTTTGTCCACCTATTCTCGTGCAAGGTTAATCTGCTGTGAAGACACCAACCGGACGTCAGCCAACAGCACCAGGGTGACAAGCTCAGCAGACTCAAAAAATAACTTCAGCTGAAAGTCTAGGTTTTGGGACGATGTGAAGGAGGACATGGACAAGACGACGCTTAGTTTCCCAAACACACACTCGCTCTGCCCCTTATCTGTCAACAGTCGCGAAACCTCCGTGCTGGACCCGATGTACACAATCCACTTCTGGGTCGCAACGGAAGAATTAGCCGACTTTCGGCGGTCACGTTGTGAACGAAGTTTTTCAAAGAAAGTCACCAAAGAAAGATGCTCTTGCTTCTTCAGATAATGCTGAACGCGGTCGTCTTCAAGAAGATGGCGACCACGGAACACGAGGTGAGGCTGCGCAACCCACATGAGCTGCCTCAATGACGCCTCTACAGCAAACTGCAACTGCGCACTCTCAAGATTGCTCTCGTCGGCATGCGAATCATTCAAATCAGGGAATTCAACAGAGTCGGACAGAGGGTCGACAAGGTGAGGGATCTTATGCTTCGAATCGGTCAGTACAGAGAGCGCGTAAGAGAACTCAGTCTCTTCTTTGACGTAGCCGTAAAAGGTCGGCAGCCCCAGATGCGACACGAAGCCTGTCATGTTGTCGACAATGAGGTCGTACGCAGTGAAGCTGTTGTGCACGAATGGTATGTGATGATTGCCTTTCTTATAGTCAAGAACATCCTTTGAAGTCAGGCGGTACTTCTCAAATCGATTCAAAAATGGCAACGGCGTGCGTCGAAGGCTCTGCTCGGGGATCACGACGACGACCTGAAACCGCGGATCGACGAGGCAGAGCCGCGTGAATGAGCCAATGGCGATGTTGGCGAAGTGCTTCACACCAGTCTCCCCAAACACGACTTGGAAGTGCCGATTGAACACGTCGTAGAAGTGCGTCTCAAGCGGTCCAACGTTTTGCATTGCCGTCGTCTTGCCCAACGCCATCGCCATCTTCACCTGGCCCACAAGCCGACTGCGCGACAGCTCTGTCGTGTCATCTGCGAAGTCCGACACCCTGACAACAGTTGTGTTTTCAGGGTCAAGTACATGAGCGTCCAAAAGGTGCCGCACACAAGAATCTGTCCCCGTTGGATCAATCACAAGGACGTACCGCAGTGCCGCCGTGTTCGGGTCTTCATTCGGTCCCACGCGAGCAAGGATCGCCTCCTTGAGGCACTCCAGCGGAGGTCGAGCAGGAGGGAACGAATTGAGCCTGAAAGCATCTATGCTTGAAAGTAGCTCTGTGTTGATTTTGGATGCGAACGACTTCCGGAGTGCTTCGAAATCTTGTGGATTTGAGGCGTTGAGGTTGCGTTCAAGGGCATGACTGAGTGCTTTCTCAATCGACCAATCGCCAAGATCAAGGTAACCGCTGAAAGCGCGGAGAAAGAAGACAAAGTCTCGCTGATGGTACATGTCGATTCCAAGCACCTTCTTCGAGACGACATTTTCATAAGAAATAACAATCCCTCGAATCACGCTGTTGAGAGCTGAATCGGATAACCCTCGCTTGCGCAATGAAGTCTCTAAAAAACCCCTCGTCATTGTCAGTAGGTCTTCCTTCGAAGTCGCCTCGTGCAGCACCCGGACACATCGATTGGTCTTCGCTGCGTCGAGGGTGCTGTTGGCGAGGATTACGCACCCGACTTCAGGATGATCCAAAAACGAGTGGATCGCCTTCAGCGCCTGCTTGCTCTCTGCGGGAAGCCCCGCCTCATCCAAGAACACGACGACTCGATCAGAGGTGCCAGCAGCCGATAGCTCTTTCTGCCGAGAAACAGCCCGCACAAAGCACATTTGAATCTCAGACGCGGATGAGTCCTCACTGCACTGGTAACCCATTCGATTGACCTTGACCATTTTCCGTAGAGGCGGCGCATCGCTGCAATGGCCCCTCATGCTATTGGCAATGATGTTAAATGAGAGGGTCTTCGAGCACCCAGGGGGCCCCGACACAACAACGGGGATGCCAATCTGTACGCACACTGCGACGACAAACAAGTTGACTGAGAGAGCTTTCGTCTCGATAATGCGAAGGGGGATGTCCATTTGCTTGTACACATGAGAAACCTCCTTGTCGAATACCTCCATGAGCGCAGCAGGTAGACGCTCCCGATCAAGCACTCTCTGCAGCTCACAAATGAACTGATCCCTCAGCTTCGCATTAGCACCATCACGAGGCAGAGCGTGGAAGTAGCAGATTCCAAGCGACAGCAAAATGGCGCGCTCATGAATCCTCACAAGCAAGTTCTGTCCCACAAGCGGAGTTTGGTCTTGCCGAGCGAACGTTGACAAGAACGAACGCAGAGGAGAGTTGCTGTGTGCCGCATGGACGTAAACGCTCACGGCCCGCACAATGTCGCGAAGGGACACCTTGACGCGCTCCAGCTTCGCGCTGCGAACGAAGTCTTGAGCAAATGAGATGATGGCCCGGACTTGATTCCCCCACGATTTCATCTTCGCGATGTCGCATCGGGGCGGTTCTGTTGACATGTCACTTGGAGTCGGCATAATTTTATCCCGAAGCACCGGCATTACCCTATCCTCGACAATCTGTGCAATAAACTGCGCCTCAACATCCCCGGACAGCTCCCCGAAGTCCGCCTCTAGCGACTCCAACGCCGGAGCCATAAGCTGCACGATGTACTCCTTGTGGGAGGTCTCCTCCACCAGCCCTGTCGCATTGAAAGCAGAAACTTGATCTGCCGGCGCTGGCTTGTTTTTGTTGATGGCCCCAACGAAGAACATGTTACGGGGCAGCTGTTCTCCGTCGAGGGTGTGGTTGAGAAACGCCTCCGCTACGTATCCTTGTATGCGCGTCGTGTTGGCCTCATCGACAAACACGACGACGCTGACGCCCTTGTCCTTGCGGATCAGCTCCTGCGTCGACTTCACGATGCCTCCAATCCACCGCCTCCAATCCTCCACGCCAAACTTGTCATGCATCACCTCTTTGTGAAATACGCCCTTCACTTCACACGCAAGCAGCTCCCGAAGGAATTCCTCTGCCGGAAACTCGTCGCTGAACAAGGCGGGGCAATTGCCATCAACATGAAACGACGACAAGAGCTGGACGACTCGATCATCAGCAGACTTTGACCCAGCCACCAGCTGGGCGCGCATGGCACCTTGAGCAGCCTTAAGCCACTCAGCTGCTTGTACAAATTCGGCTCCTCTGCCTGATATGTCGGTCGCATGAAGCATCTCATCAAGGCGAGCGAATGCATTTGGCGGGCTGAGAAGGGGGAAGCACTCAAACAAAGCCAACGCATAAGCAGCGAGAAAACACTGCGCCCTTTTCTCCGTCACACCATCTTGCAGCCGCCGGTTGAAAATGTCTGAGAGCGATCGGACGTCAAACAAGTCTCGCACATGCGCAGGAGCAGGCCCAGAGGCGGGAGCTTGGGGTGGGGGAGACAAGCGCTCAATCAGGATGCGAAGGTGCTCTGAGAAGTCAGGCATGAGGGAGCTCCGCAAGTTTAGTAGCTGCGCGAAGAGGCGAAGGGATTCAGTCTGAGGGATTAGACCAGACTCGACAAGATCACCTTGCCAACGCCCGTGTCACCGACGAGGATGACGTTGCTCTGGACCTTGCGCCGCTCATTCAGCGTGACCAACTTCGCAGCAAAGTCTGCAGTGAGGACGTAGTCAAGCCGCTCGACGACATTGACAACACGCTCGCTCCTCTCAATGCCCAGCGCCGACGACAATGCGGCCCGCAAGTGCGCTGCATCAAGCGCGCCCCAGTTATTGACAACAAATTCACTCCCAAGTCTCTTCATGCGGCTTGTCCATGCGGGCTCCCCGTCTCTGCTAGAGAGAAAGTAGCTTTCGAACGAGAAGGGATCCCCCCAAGACTTGCGACAAACGATGCAACGCCCATTCCTGAAGCTCTGGTCCCTCTGAAGCAAAGATCGTACTTCCTCAATGAACTGCTGAAATAGCGCGCCAAGAAGGCCTTCGCGGCTGAGCGGCGTTTGAAACTTAATGCGCTTCTCAAAATTTGCGTTGTTGCTCACAAGTTCTCGCAGAAACTGGAACCTCTGTGCGAGATGCCTAACAAGAAGCACGTCGCCGCTCCTGTTAGAAGATTCCTTGCACAAAAACGCCCGCAACGCAGTGCTCCCTTCCTCCGCTGTCATCGTGGCGCCTTGAGCCACCTCTTCGCTCGTTATCGTCTTGTTTTTGCTCCAGATCCGCAAGAACGTACCAACCAGCCGCAGTTGGTCGATCTCTTCTGGGTTTCGAAACAAAAGGCTTGTGCTATCACGCAAAGAGTCTACCTGCACGACGCGGCACACGTCCATCAGAGGAAGAATGTCCTTGAACAACTTGAAAGAATGACTTGATGCGCCCTCGGCGTATGGCAGCTCTACAAACACGGCAAGCTGGCCTTTGTTGAAACAAAGAACTCTCCCAGAGGCCTCGTCCATGATTGCACTTAGCTTGATCAAGTCAAGCAACAGCAGATGCAGAGCAGCCACTTCAAGCTTGAAGCTCACGTCAAAGTGCAGCACAATTCTACATCCGGCGGGACGGCCTCTGCATGCCGCCTCCATCCGACGCAGCACAAGGGCTGCCCCAAACTCCTCTTGCACGGGAACTCGAACGACGACATGATCAGGCAGCTCAAAACAGCGCTGCTGCACCCAATAAGACTTTCCGTTGCGCCTCTCTGCAGATACAACAAAAGTCAACTGCCGAATGCAGCTGTTTCCCATGTGTTGCTGGAGGGACTCCTTCAAAGCCTCTGAATACCCATCAGCAGTTTCGACGGAGCATCTGGAATCGTCGGTCGTGCACATAGCCTCATGCCCTTCTCGGCCGGTGAACAAATACAAAAGGTCGCAGCACTCAAACTTGTCCTGGTCCGACCGCCACTGGACGTAGCGAAGATTGTGCTCCCGCAGCACATCCTCCCGGACATTGGGTAAAAGTTTGTTGGGGGCAACAACGGCGAACTTGAGGTGCCTGAAGTTAGCAGCTCGGCTGAACAGCTGCTCCACATCTCCCCTCGTCGTGCTTGGGTTGCAGTACAATATCTGCGATGGATGGGGCACCCGTTCAAAAAATTGGAGCACGCGGATGAACAATTGTCGTGGGGTCGCACCACCCTTCAGCTCCACTTGGTCACCAAACCGTCGCACACGCAGAGGCCTTTCAACAAATGACTCTCCAGCTCTCTCTAGTTGCTGACCGAGAAACTGCAACCTTTGCGATGGGCCCATCCCTTTCATACGCTGCCCTTCGCCAATCAAACCAACGCTTAGAGGGTTGTCATGCTCGGGCAATGCCCGAAGCGCAGCATCCTCCCACTTGGCGCCGTCTGCAAGGATGTGGCGCAGCTGCAAGTATGGGATGAAACTCAGCCGAGGGAAGTCCCCGTAGAATCGCTTGACATCCTTCTTCCACAGCAACAGTCCTTCCTCGCACTCCTTGACGATGGCCTCTGCAGCGACTCCATTTGAAACGCCGCAGAACGGCAACACGTCAGGCTGGTAGTTGGGATGTCCGAGTCTCCGCAACTCCGTGCGGACCGTGTGGAACTTCAAGGCGAGCTTGTACACGTCGAGAAACTGTCTCACGGCGGTGCGGTCCTGGTCGTCGGCTGAAAGCTCTGCGCCACGAACAATTTCGTCTAACTTGTCGTCCGGATAGACGCTGGGAGGATTGAAACCTTCGCGATAGGTCATTCGCACACCATCGAAATAGACTTGGCCGTGTGGAACAACGCTGTCAAAGTTGCCGGACTTACTGAACAAATCAATCAAAAAGACAACCCTGACGGGGTTGTGTGAGTCAAACGACCCGAACAGCTCCTTCAATCGGTCGACATGCCGCGCTGTCGACTCAACCCGCGACAAGGACTTGAGGACATCCTTTTTCCTTTCGGGGTTTGTAAACAAGGAACCAACAGCTTGAAATAGTTCCGCAATTGCAGAAATCTTATTGGTCTTCACCAGCACCAAGGGTCGCAAAAGCAACAGCATAACTTCGATGTCGGAGAGGATACGCTCGTCCATGTCAACCCCCTCGACTTGCGCCCGAAGCACAACAAGTCTTTGGACGAATTCCCGCTCCTCCCAACGGCTGAGAAAATTCACGAGCACATCAATGCCCTCAACATTGACATCGCGGAAGTACCCCAACGTTGCCGCATCAAGACCTTTACAGACACTTAGAATCGCTTTTCCTGTTTGAGCGACTTTAGACAATGGCGGGGAGTCATCTGGTGACCGCGTGAATTCAATCTGAGACATGACGCTCTTGAATTCGCTCGTGTCCCTGATAGGAGACTGGAGTCTGTCGAGGAGACGATCAAGCGCAGCTACGTTTGTAGCGACCTCTGCCACTGAGAGTGCATCGATCAGTTGGGTGTCAGTAAGCCCCCTCCCCGGGCTGCTGCCGAACACCTCCCTCAGCTTCTCCACCTCGCGGATGAGTCGCTCCGTTTTCATTCCAGCCAACACATTGCCGAATCGCTCCTTGAACTCAGAGTACTTGATCTTCTCAGGTTCATTGACAACTCGTTGCAGCAACGACGAAACTTGCTTGATCACTTCCTCAGGCTTCAGCGCCCCTGATCCTGGCGAAAGAATCTTCACCGACCTAACCAATGCTTGAAATATCAAATTCTCCTGCGCGACGAGCTGCTGAAGAGTTCTAAGAAGATCATCTGTAAGACCGATGGGTTTGCAACAGAGAACTTCTTCCAAGTCATCGCTGGCCTCCTTTAGATCCCTTAAAGAGAGCAGTTTTACACTGGCTTCGTCAATATCAAACAGTCGCCTCGTCGCATCCTTTGTGCTTCGATTATCCATTCGTAGCTCATCGAGACACCATCGCAGCACTCTGCCCAGGCTGCGAACATAGTACAATTTCTCCACCCAAATCTTCTTCCATGAGAAGGACGGCGGTAGCAACGTTGTTTGCGTTGGTGCCAAGTGCATAAGCATTTCCCGAAACTGGTCATATCGCTCGAGACTTACCATTGTTGCCCCGTCGCCTCCTGCTGCTGTAACGATGCCCTGAAGCGCGCATGTAAACGCCCTCACCGCTTCTGGCAGCGGGGCCAGCAAATTGGATTTGCCTTGAGGACTGCTCATGTGCCAATCCTCCTCCGCCTTACACGCCAACGCGATCCGAAGCGCAGGAGACAACGTTTTTAGTGCCGCCTCTGTTTGAATTGCCTCCGTCGCTAACTCGACAACCTTGACAACTATAAGCTCCTTCAGTTGTCGGGGAATGCCCGACGATTTTCCATAGTCATTGAACAGTCCTACGGCAGCTTCAAGAGTCGTCGTCATCGCATGTCCATACGAGCGAATCCGCAGCAACTCATCCAAGATATCTTTCAGCCACACCATCTGCCAACTGTCCACAACAGGGTTCTGCTCTGCCTCACCGAGAGAAATCAAAAATGGGTCCAGCCCGTTGGCGTCGATGGCTTCTTTAACAGCCTGACAAAGTTAATTGCTAAACAACCTCCAAAATAAACATACCTGAGCAATCAATCCCCTCGCTGCGGTGATGCTTTCTTCCACCTGCTTGTACCCAACACCAATTGCCCCCAACAACTGAAACACTAGCGCAACATCCCCGCGACGTAGCCTCCCCTCCGATAAAACATCCGCTACCGCAGCAGCGCATGCCGCTGACAAGAGGTCAAGACTAATATGCTGCCTAAGCGTCTCTAAGACATATGTCCTTTCCCCGTGAACGAGACAACTTGAGAGCAGCATTGCAATCACAGGACCTGCAAATACTGAAAACAAAGCAGGAAGCACCAGCGGCAATCCTTTGGCCACTGTCTCCATGCACCTACTCAGTGAGCGCTTCAAGATTGACCTGGTAGCTTACTCAACGATCGATGCAGTGCGATCCGATGTGAGGAACACCTTCGCAATGGATCTATCCAGAAATGCCCAAATTATCTCCAGTTGATTATTTGCAGAGAGGTACGATACTAAAGCTTCAAAACAGCGGATCTTGTCCGCAGCCCTCTCAAAAAGCAGCGAAAACAACGGCCGCAAAAACTTCACCCGGCCGATTGGCGCCTCCTTCTCCAAACCAGCTTCTGAAGGAATCGGCCTGTTGTCGTCGTCGTCGTTGAAGGCGAGAAAAAGAGTTGTCACCCCCATCTTCATCGCTGCAAGAGTCGACACGACGAAGTCCTTGTCTTGCAGGACTTGGCCAAATGCTCGCGCCATCATAGAAAAATATGTGGCATCATCAAAAGGAAGCGATTGCGCGTGCGAAAATAAATGGCACAGGAGCGTTAGCCGAGCACCTGGGGCCTGCAAAATCAATAAAAACGCGCCATCACTACCTCGGGAAGGAAGAGAACGAATGCAAAGAGCGCGTCTGTTGTCCAGCCGACCTTGTCAATGACGTGGATGTAATGCTGAAAGGACTCGTCAAGCAGGAAGTGCCGCCGAAGCAGCTCCTTGTCCCTCATCACCGAGAAGACGTGCGTCCATATGCCTTCAACAAAATCTCGTCCCACGGCCTGCAGCACTGCTGCACAAGCGATCGGCGCAGAGACTGCTGCACCTTCGAACACGACCTTCCCTTGAGCGATCGAGGCAAAGAAAACGCACAACTTCTTTCCAATCGGATTTCCGCGCAACACCTCGATCTCCTCGTCGAGGTGACGACCCTCAAGTGCATCGAGGACACCACCAATCAGTACGTTGGCGGCTGCAAGCATGGGGCCAAGAACTTTGGAGTTACTGAACCCAGCGGACACATATAAACTAAAAGATTAGTCTCAGGGCGGCAACACTCACTGTGTAACTGCAAGGCTGATGTAGAGCATTGCAAGAAGACAAACGTTGGCTCTCTTATCAATCAGCTGCTGCAGCGCAGCCGCAAACTCCACGATCCGCTGTTCTGCGTTGTGCTTCGTTTCAGCGGATTCTCGAATCAAATCAAATTCAGCAAAAACAACCTTGAGGCAGGGGCCGACATCAACTTGTGCCTGCAGCACCTGAGTGTAGAAGAAAACTTGTTTCTCATCAATTGTCCTTACAGACGAGAACAAGTTAAATATGGAGGCGACAAAGCCACTCCCTGCAAGAGCCTTCAACTTCAAACGAAGCCTCATCGCCATGACAACGCGCCCTTGAGTCAAGCTGCAAGATGCTCCAAGTTGATGCACATATTTCGTCTCTTCAATGAAGGACTTCCAAGCGAGCACCTTCAAACAAGGGACTTTAAACTTGAGCATCACGTGAGGCCTCCATAAAAGCACGCGGACGTCCTGTGGTGAGGCTATTCCCGCTACTGAAACGCCATCAACCTCGGTCAAAATCGAATCTTTAACTATCTTGAGCTTCTCTCCAATTCCGTGTGGCTTCACGGACAGGACAACAATCTGCTCCTGCTTCAGCCCAAACGTGATCCCAAGCGAAAGAAACTCGACCGTCGGCAAGCCCTCGCCGCCACATGGGCGCGGCACTGACACTTCAGTCGCAGCCACCGCATCTGAGCTTCTCCGAGTTAGCTCAACCTCGACCTTACGCCCCGATGACACCACTGCCATACTAACTTTCGAATGATCGGCACCCCGCAACAACAGAGCGACCCACTCCCTCGCTGGCACATTTGCAACAGAAACACCATCAACTTCAACAACAGCGTCGTCCCGATGAAGCCTCGAAAGCTCTGGGAGTGAGATATCAACATGGTGAACAAAGAAGGATGGGTTCACATGATGGGTGACTCGAAACTTGAACCCAATGACTTGATACAGTTTCTGATTCAGCCGCACGATATGCTGCATGTTGTCCTCGTCGAACCGAGCGCGGACAAAGTTGACGGTCAGAGGTACTTGGACATACTTGACGTTCGTCCCCCCAGAGGCTCTCTTGACTATCATTGGCATTTCAAACGTAGCGGAAGGCTTCTTCTTCGCAATTGCTTCAACGCCGGCACGGAAATCTTCCACCGTCTGCATTTTCTCGCGGCGGTAGTTCAACTGCAAAATGATATCGCCTTCCCGCACTCCTGCCTGCGCCGCAGGACCCCCTCGCTCCACTCGCACGATGACAACTTCTTTCTTACCAATCCTTTTCCGATAATTTCGAATGGTAATTCCAAATGCAGCCCAAACCGTCCCCTCGCTAGGAGCTTGCAAGTCTTCGGAATCTTCCTCTTCGATAATCGCAATCGACGAGTTGTCCTCGACTTCATTTGAGGCTATCTCCACCCGGCAATCGAATTCGACTCCATTTGGCTTTCGAAACCGAAGCATCACTCCACCTTTCACATGCAGCAGTGCAATCGCCGCGTCCTGCACCGACTTGACTTGCTCGCCGTCGATAGAGACAACAACATCAACGGCCTCCACTCTGCCAGCTGTCGCATTGCCATGCTTGACGACATCGTTCGAAATGATTTGCGAAATGACGACCTTAGATGCGCCTTCACTAACGAGATCAAGTCCGAGAGCCTCCTTGAGCAGAGCGCGAGGGATCTCAGTGTAGAGTGGCCAACGAGTCAAATCATGCCTGCCGAGTCAGTGAGGGGTCGGAATGGGCCGACCCTTGTGAAACACGCCCTACCACGAAAGCGGTAGAGGAATCCGGCATGTCATCGGCAGGTTTCCTTCGAAACTGAATGTCGAAAGTGGTCTCAACGGAGGAGCCGCCAGGTTGACTCTTTGTGGCGATCGTGTGATAGACCCACAACAGCAGCCGCAGCTCAGTCAGGGACGAGTTTCGGTCAGACCTCAGCGGCTCCTTTGGCACGGCCTCGCCGCACACAGACACGACCTCGTCCCGTTCCCGCACGGGAGATGAATGACCATCACCGTGCGAGTCGCTGATGTCCTTTACTTTGGAAGGTGTCACCACTTGATCGACGATCAGCGAAGAGCCGAACGCAGGATCTGAGGTCCAGAGGGAGAGCTCAATTCCTGTCACTTCTTGGAGTTTTTCCCGAAGAGATTTGATTGCGTGAAGGACAATGTGACGAAAGGAATGTGGCTCAGCTGGCTGAGGGCTCTCGTCGGACATGACGACGCTGCAGGAGTCAGAGCTCGCAATTGGGCTGATGGGTACATGGTGCTTCTTAAAGACAAGAAAAAAACGTGTCAGACGAATGCATGTGACCGCCCAGCGTCGTGCAAGAGCAGCGAAATGGAAGCTGCATTGTCTAAGAAATTGTGTGGGAGCTGTCGGATGAAGAAGACAGCTGACCCACTGGCGAGAATATGGCGGGAACGTCGTCGAAATCAAAGTTGAACATGGCCGCAGTTTCTCGACGCCATAGGGGTAGAGACTGTTCATTTCGTAGAAGGATCAAGCCTTCATTCTTGTTTCCCCACCAAATATCGATAATAAATAAAAAATAAGTCCATTGTTCCAATTATGTATAAATGACTGTGACGATACGTGTGCTTGGAGACCCCGTCCTTCGCAAAGTCGCTGCCGCAGTCGACCCGCGTAGCCCATCAACCGTCGCAACCATCAAAGTTCTTCACGCAGCGCTTGCAGACTTTCGCAAAAAGAATGGCTTCGGACGCGCCATAGCCGCACCCCAAATCGGCTCCTCCATCCGCGCCATCGCCCTGACCCTCCCCGGCAGGGGTGCCTTCACCGTCTTCAACCCTGCGATCACCCGCCGTGCTGACAAGTCAGTCACGCTGTGGGACGACTGCCTCAGCGTCAGCTCCCAAACAATGCTCCCTCTCACCCCCCCCCCCTCCTTCCAGTTCCCCGACCTAATGGTTCGAGTCCGAAGGGATGCGTCCATTGACCTCTCGTACCCCCCCCCCCCCCCCCCC
>JAIYDP010000366.1 GCA_027487435.1 Verrucomicrobiaceae bacterium
ACCCCTCTACTTGATCAACAGAAAGCTGCGGCTTGGCGCCAACGCACGCGACGTTGATGGCCAGCGGCTCCGGGTTGTTGGCGATGAGGCAGAGGAGGCGGTCGTCGTACGGCTGCTGCGCGTCGGGATAGGCGGCGATGGAGACTTCCTTCACTTCGTCCGGTGCGATCTCGAGAGTGGGGGGCGTGATAAAGAAAGTTGCATTGGACGCATCCTTTTCAAAACAGAGAGCAACGGTCATCGGGAACGGACCGACGTTTGAGAGGCGGATGCGGTCGCGATTTTCTTCAAATCCATCAAAGACGTTTGTCCGCGGCTTTCCGACAAGCAAGGGCCCGAATTCAAATGTGTTGCGGGAGATTACGAATTGTTTGTTAACAAAACTGTCGTCGGCGCGGCTCTTGACGCGGCGGAAAAAGAGATTGCGGAAATCGCCGCTCAGCTGCGGCAGCTGACACGTCCCTGACGCTACGACCGTCTGCTCGCGGCGATGAGAGCCCATCACCTCAAATGCGAGGGGGTGCTCGAACTTGCCGACATCCTCGGACGAGAACTTAACGACCAGCCCAACGGAAGAATGAGCAGCAATCACCCAGCGCCCTTGCTTCACCAGCGTTTCATCTCCAACGTCACTCTTTAAAGCGGTAAAGACCTCAAAATTCGAAGTTCGCTTTCGCGCCAAGCGCTCGTGGGGGCGCCGAACGATCTCCCGCACGTAAGCGCGTGGGATTTTAAGCCTGCGAACTTCGCCAGGGAGCGGCTCGGGCTCGGGCATCGCCTTCAAGGCGGCCTCAACGAGCGCGGAGGGGTCGTCAAGGGTGGGCAGCTCCACAACGGAGGGGTAAGATGGGCCTGAGCCGTCGTCAAACACCTCCTCGCCTTCTGCAGGGGCTGATGACGGCGCAGGCGGACGGCCCCCGAAGGCCGCGATGACGTCCTCTAAAGATGCCTCAAAGAGGGAAGGCTGAGGAAGTGGGGCGGAGGAATCCGTTTGCGAGGGGTTGCTGAGCTCGTCCTTGAGGGGCGGTGCAGAATGATTCGGCTGGGCTTGACAGAACAAGAGCTGAACTGGCTTTTCCCCCAGCGCCGTCCGAATTGCAGCTGCTGCGATGGTGGGTGTCTCCACAAGGGGAGTTCCCACGCCCACGACGACCACCCCACGCGCAAAGTCCGCAAGGGCAAGGCGCTCCATCACAAGGCGAGTAATGAGGTGAGGTGCAACAAACGCTATTTTCTCCTTACGAGCGAAGAGAACTGCCTTGAGGGCCACCGCCAGCTCGGACGCGGGCGGATCGTTCGAGACGACAGGCTGCGGAGGAGGCGGCGCAGGCTTTCCTTTGACAGGAGCCACAACCGGCGGTGGAGGCTGCGGGTCAGGTGCAGTGGAAGCTTCCGCCTCAATAGCAGCATCAAGGTCAAACACAGGCAAGCGGAAACGCTCCCCTAGCGCGTTGGCAAACGCACGCGCAATCGACAAGTCGGGAGCATGCGTTACTGCGAAAATGCGAAGGGACTCCTCTGGCGGAACCAAGTCACCCACTTCAACAACGGCAGAAGGGGGGGGAGGTGGCTCAGCCCCTTCTTCTGTGACGAGAGGAGGTTGATTCAAGCGGGAGTAGGCTGACATGATCTCGCCTTGCAGAGGCTGCCCAGGCTGGCGAGGGGGAAGAAGGAGGACATCATCAGAGTAACCTTCGACGGAGCGGAGAATGGCTTCATCTTGAGCATATTGGTCGTCAAAATCAAGCGAAAACACTTCAATAGCAACATCTGTGTCGTTATGGAGAGTCAGAGCACGAGTGGAGCTGGCGATGAAGGGTAGCACGGGCGCACATTCGACTGCGTGCGGGTCTAGGCGTAGACGAAGCTCCTTACCAGCAGCCTTGCAACGAATATTGAACTTGCCGGGGTTTTGATTAATCTTGAGGGGAATTTTGACGTTGAGGGCTCGCTCTGCTGTCGGAGAGAACAAGATTGCGATGTTAACTGGTTCGCCTGGCTGCAACACGCCAGATGATGGCTTGCAAACGAAGTCCTTGATGGGCTTCAGGCTGTCCATGGCGTTTCCAAGCGTCCATTCAGCAGGGATCTCTTTCCGATTACTGAGCTGCACAAACATGATCTTGCACTGCCCAACCGCAACGCAGCCGAAGCTGATTGCCTCTGGCGTTGCAACAACTTCAGGGACGGTCACGTTGGCTCGCAACTCAAGAAGGAAAGGCAAGCCATTCTTGATTTCGATTTCAATGGGTACGTACACTGGACCCAAATGAACTGCGGCCTTGCTCGTGTTGAACAACAGCGAGAAATCCACAGACTCGAAGTCCGGCTCACCGGGCAACTTGATGACCTTGTCGGGCTCCATTGTGAACCCAGCAGCTGTTAGGGCAGCTTTATGAGCCTTTGTCAGGTCAAACGACACGTTAAGCCGCCCTGAATTCGAAACTTTGAAGGACTTGCGTCGCGTTGTGCCTTTGATGACATTGCCAAAATCGCAGAGGTAGTGTGCAAGCTGAAGCCTCGGAAGGGAAATGGCGGGCAAATTGTCGTGACTTCCGTCTGCGTCTGCAAGGAGGCGCTTGTACGCGACTTCTTCTTGGTATTTGGATACCTGCCCGCGTCAGAATGTCTGCTGGAGGTAACGCACCGCAGCCTCGATGGTTGTGCGAATAGCAATGCGATCTGCTTCAGCTTCAAGGGCCCTTAGGTAGGGGTGCATCACAACTCGAAGAGCCGACGACGCGACCGATGCGCTGTCCTTGCCCATCACGTTGGGAGTTCTCGTGGTGTCCTTGACGGCAAACTGAGGGTCATCCATTGGAGGCAGATTCTTTTGAGCAATGGCCAAATAGTCAGCATGTGCGCCTTGATTAGTCCGAGGCAGAGACAGCACAACTTGAGGGATCAGGCCGTCAATGCTGATGTTAAAATCAACGGGGTCAAAATGTGCTATGCTGATCTGAACCGGGAACAGCAATGGCGTCGGGACACCAGCTAAAACTTTCAATGCAATCTTGACTTTCTCTCCCGCAGTGACCATTCCAGAGCTTGGCGAAGCTGACACAACTGCTGGCAGAGGGACTTTGGCCATGGAAATATTGAAATCAAACTTAACTCTTCCTGTGTTGAAGATCGTCAAGTCCGCTTCAACAGCGCGACAATACGACTGCGCCCCTAATGAAATGGACTGCTTATCCAACTTAAACTGCACTGTCGAGGCTTCTCCAAGCAACTTCACCTCATACTCGGGCCCCCCCGTGACCTCACAAACTGCCTGACACTTGAGTCTGCAGCGTTAGATGCGCCAACAACTGTATAGTACTTCTTGCCGGGTTGGCCGTAAAATACGAACTCTGCCCATTCGAACTCGCCGGGGCGGAGGGCGCCATGATGGGGCACAACGTCGAAGATATTATTGACTGGCAGCATATCCTTGTCTTTGAGGAGTGGCTCTTCGACCGCGATGGCCCAGTTGTAAACGGTGTCAACTGCAGACGGATTGGAGACTTTAACTTTGACACGCTTCGTCGTCTCGTTTAAAATGGCGCCGAAGTCGACAATGCTCTTTTCAATTGTCAGGTTTGGGAAACAAATGTTAGCAAATAGGTCGATGCAGTCCTTTTGAGGATGATCTCTGTAAGCAACAACAAGTTCTTCTTTCAGCTCCACACTCTGGCGATCTGACTTCCAGCCCGGATCAAAGTTCAACGTCACTACAACACTCTCGCCCGGCTGGATCTCAACTTCGCCCGGTTCGACTGAGAAGGGGGGAACTTGCTTGATGAGGCACTCAAGAGGCAGCACGGACACATTTTTTAGCGTCAACGGCTGATTCTGAGGGTAGATCGGCACGCCTGGCTGGTACTTGTACTCGAAATCAAGTCGAGGGACGGAAAATTCAACGAGGGGGTCGTAAAAGCTGGACTTGACCACAAGGTCATACACTTGCTTGTTCGACTTATCCAACGCAGACCAGCAACCGAGCCGCTCGATGACTGCGCCAGGTTTGCCCTGCTGGCCTTTCAAAACAAATGCAACAGAGTCTCCTGGCTGTAAGCTGTTCACTTTGTCCGGAGTTATCGAAAAGACTGTGTTGGGAGCATTCTTCACGGGCATGGCATCAGATTTGACAGATCGGGCGACAGAAGCAGGGGGATTGGAAGCCGTATCGGAGGCAACAGGACCGAGGTTTACCCACGTGATTGATTGTGCCTTGGTGCCTCTATTGATGAGCGTATATGTCCAAGTGATCGGACGGCTGGTGAAGACATTCCCCAAATCAATTTCGTCAAGGCGGTGGTCGCAAAACAGTGTAGTGCCAACGCCCTTTGCGATGAGAGGGACTGAAACGTCGATGCCCTCTTTGACCATGAGACAGAGTTCGTCCTTGAAGGACTGGAGTTCATTGAGCTCAGCAAAGACGGTCACATCGATCGTCTGGCCAGGAGCAAGCATCAACTCCTTTGTCTGAACAGAAAACCTTGATGCCTTTTTCATGATGAAAACTTTGACCTCAGCCGGGATGAGGGAGTCATTGGTCACGGAGAGGGCGCGAGGAATCCGCTGCAGCACACTCGCGTTGCCCCAGTTGAGCTCCCTTGGTTCAACGACAAGCCGTGGGCCGATGCCGCAGGCGGACAGGAACACCTGCAGGGGTTGTTCTTCCTTGCCTATCAGCCGTATGAACATTGGCAAACGCAAATTGCCGAGTCTGTCCGTGGTGAACGACACTGACAGCATCGTCGACGAATGTGCGGGGATTGTGCCTTTCGGATGATCGACATCATACGCTGCAACACAGCGTGAAACATCGTCCTAGCAAATAAGTCATAATACGCAGCAGAGATGACCTGAGATATGAGCTCATATTTGGCTGGCAAGTCCGAGTGGTTGACGAGCTCGAGGATCTTTTGATAGGAATATCGGAGGAAGCACTCGCCGTACACGAGCTCATCGACGGAGAGGGAGACCTTAGGAACGATGGCCTCAGCGACGATAGAGATGACCGAAACGGAGGGGCCGACGTGGTCAATGTCGAAATGAAGGCCCATGTTGTAGGTGCGAGGTGCCGATGGGATGAAGTCGACCTGCACGCGCTGCTTGGCCCCCGGTGAGATGGTTCCGCTTGCAGGGACGACATCAAACTCCTTGTGGATAAGGCTGCCGTCACCAGGGATGCGAAAATTGAACTTGATGGGCACGTCTGAGGTGTTGGCAACGGAAAGGTGCGACGTGGACAAAAATCCAACGGACACACGTCCCAGGGTGATGTCTTTCCTATCCAATGTATATGTTGGACAAACAACAGTGCCTTTGATCGTCAGCTTCAGCGGCTTGACAGAGCCCTGCAGAAGCACATCAAACTCTTCCGAGAAATCTCCGAGGACATCCGGTTGAAAAGAAGCCATCAAAATGTGCTTTGATGCGATATCCACTACGCCATGCGCCGGCTCAAACGAAAACCGCGATGACACGCTGCTGCCCGAAGTGAACACGTCGTACACGGCGGGGATGTCGCCTGTGTTGCAGAGCTCGATCTCGTAGTTATTCGACGACGTAACGAACACTTCACCGCATTGAAGCACGTTGTACGTTAAGTGCACGCGCGCACTGACTCCCGTGCCCCTAAGTGTCACCGGCAGCCGGCTCGTCCGTCCGGAAACGTGCAAATACGCTGACACGTTGTGGGGCACAGCAGCCTGAAACGTCAAAAAGACAGCCAAGGAAAAATATTGGTACAGAGGGCGAGAATGTTGCGGTGATCTCACGGCTCTTGTGCGGGTAGATGGTTCCCGCTATCGGTTCCAGCATGAACGTATCGTCCTTAAATAACAGCTCGCGCTCCAGTTGAGCCTTTGAGATCGCCGAACTCCCGCCGTCCAGCATGACGCTGAGCTGTGCGCGTGTCTCTTGCTCCACGCTGTCAAAGGTCCGCCAATCGAAGGAGATGGTTTCATCCGAGTTATTGACAATTTTGATCACTTTTTGAGAGAACAGAGTCACGTATGTCGGTGGCAAGTCAACCAAAGCATTGTCCAGGGCAACATCAATTTCGTAGGCGGAGCCGCTGACGTGCACAAAGATCGTCTCCCCAGTGCTGTAGTCGACCCGCAGCTCCTCGTCCTGCACTGTGGTGACCTCCGGCGTGTAAGTCAGGGTGACCTGGGCAAGTGTTATCAACACACCAGAGGGGTACAAACTTGTGCGGCTTGATTGACCCCCAAGTGGACGAAACTGGGCTCCACTTTGAAAGGGGGCGCGATGAAGAGGTTAACAGATCCCGCGCGATCGCCTTCATTTCGAACAAGGATCGTCTTCTCGAGGTTTGCGTGGACCGGGCCCTTTTCAAACACGACATCGTCGGGGAAGGATATGAGAGGGCGAGAGCCGATCACTCGGACTGGGACGGAGAATTTCTCTCTCTCTGTCACAACGATGAGGTCAAACGTGAGATCTGCGCGATCTTGGGGGGTGAACTTGATCGCGTAGGTGATCTCAATGCCGGGCGCAACTTTGGTTGCGCTCGATATAGTTACAAGCTCCACAGAGAAGTAAGGAGAGTCTGGCTGCTCAATCTTGACTCTTCTTGCCACCGCGTCATTGTTGCGCAGAGACAAATTTCGGACAGCTGTGTGGAAAGGTTCACAACTTTCAAAGGTAACGACACCAGGAAGAGGCTGAAAGATGGGTTGATCAACGGGAACGATACTTGCTGTATGAAATGTGTAGTCCGCCATGTTAAGAAATTGCACAATCTTCGGGGATGCTGGCGGAAGGATGAGAGGGCTTATTCCTCCATTCCGAAGCTGACTTGTCCGCAAAAACTGTGGGGCAGCTGCGCGAGCCTTTGACACATTGGCAGCAGACGGGATAGTACCACCACGATTCGTTGTAGACATATTGACGGTGGAGCTCATGGCCTGTCGCGGGCGTTAACCGCACTGCCAATTTAAAAAATAGATAACAGAATAGAATTTGGCTGTTAAATGGCACCCTCAGTTTCGCTCCATATTTCTAGAGATGTAGAGGCAAATACTATCTCTTTAAACTTTTCCTTCTTGTGAATGAAGTTTGACCTCCTCATTGACCTCACGACTAAATTAAAAAATTGTTATCTTGGCGATGGCGAGCAGCTCCTTCCTCGTGAAATTTGAGACCAAGAGCCACCGAGTGAAGGGTATCACGTACAGATAGGCATTCGTTGCACTCAATGACTCTGTAGCTTCCATCCCAAGAGGCCTTGGATTGCTGGGAGCCTTCACAGCGGCGTTATTCAAATCTGGGACTACCGAATGGGAACTTTGGTCGAAAGGTTTGATGAACACGATGGTATTGCATCCGCATACTCTCAATCTGATGAAAAGGTCCCGTGCGGTCCATTCATTTCCACAAGTCGCAGCCTCTCCTCGTGTCTGGTGGTGATGACTACAAGATCAAGGTCTTCAGTTGGACGGCAAGCACTCATGATTGTAGGTCTGGAATTACAAGTTGCGCCGATGCCTCTTCACACTCACTGGTCATCTCGACTACATCCGGACTGTTCAGTTTCATCACGAGTACCCGTGGATTGTGTCCGCATCAGATGACCAAACTCTTCGAATTTGGAATTGGCAGAACCGCCAGTGCATTTCTGTTTTAACTGGTCATAACCACTACGTTATGTGCGCTTCGTTCCACCCAAAGGAAGATTTGATAGTGTCCGCTTCATTGGATCTCACCGTTCGCGTGTGGGACATTTCTGGTACCTCGGCCTGAATTTTTTTGACATGCAGGTCTGCGCAAGAAGACTCTGTCTCTCTCCGAAGATCCTCGCCCTTCCGTCGGTTCCGACTTGTTTGGCTCGAACGACGTCGTTGTGAAATACGTCCTCGAAGGTCATGATCGCGGTGTCAATTGGGCGTCTTTCCACCCGTCCCTACCTCTGATTGTGTCTGGGGCTGATGATCGTCAAGTCAAGCTCTGGCGAATGAATGGTGCCTGTGGTTTTGAAAATCGTTGACAAAGCAGAGAGCAAAGCATGGGAAGTCGACACTTTGCGCGGTCATCTTAACAACGTCTCGTGCGCTCTGTTTCATCCCAAAGTGGAGCTCATTGTGTCCGACTCGGAGGATAAGACCATTCGGTACTGTTTTAGTTGCTTTTCATCTGACTTGGCAGCGTGTGGGATATGTCAAAGCGAACCGGCGTCCAGACGTTCCGTCGCGAGAACGATCGCTTTTGGATTCTGGCTTGCCACCCGGATCAAAATCTCCTTGCGGCAGGTCATGACTCTGGCATGATTGTTTTCAAGTTGGAGCGAGAGAGGCCGCCGTACAGTTGCTTTGATGGCAATCTGTACTACATCAAGGACCGTTATCTTCGCATAATGGAGATATCCTCGGGGCGAGATGTCCCTCTGCTCTCGATCCGTCGGCCCAATGGCGTTTCATCACAAATTCGGAGCCTCAGCTACAACCCCAACGAGAAGGTCCTTTTGGTTTGCGCCGTGCATTTAGTCTCAGCCACTCTGACATCTGCCAGCAAGACGCCGACGGAAGCACGTACGAGCTGTACCAACTCCCTCGCGACCCGTCAAGGTCAGAAGGCCCAGAGGCTCGTCGTGGCGCAGGTCTTGCTGCTGTGTTTGTCGCGCGGAACAGGTTTGCTGTGTTGGACAAGACGCAGCAGATTTTGATCAAAGACTTGAAAAATGAGACAACCAAGCGCATCCAAGCGCCATACAACAGCTGCGACAACATTTTCTTCTCCGGCACCGGGACGCTGTTGCTCAAGTGCGATGACAAGATTGTCTTGTTTGACCTTCAAACGCGCAAGATCCTCGGGGAGCTCTCGACGCCTGGCGTCAAATATGTTGTTTGGTCGAATGATCTCAAGTTCGTCGCTCTGCAGTCAAAACACACGATCGTGTTAGCGACGAAGAAGCTCGAGCTCCTCGCAACGATTCACGAGAGCATCCGCATCAAGTCTTGCGCGTGGGATGACTCGGGGGTGCTGATTTACACGACTCTTAACCACATGAAGTACTGTCTTCCTTCAGGGTGATTTTTTGATTGACGCTGGCTGACAAGTGCAGTGATACAGGCGTCATTCGCACGGTTGATGTGCCCATCTACTTGACCCGAGTGCTTGGCAATCGCGTTTTCTGTCTTGACCGTGAGAATAAGTCGCGCGTCATTCAAATCGATGACACTGAGTTTAAGTTCAAACTTGCGCTTCACGACCGCAACTACAACGAAGTTGTCAACATCATCAAGAAGTCAAAGCTTTGCGGACAAGCCGTCATTGCATACCTTCAGAAGAAAGGGTACCCCGAAGTTGCACTTCACTTCGTCACCGATGAGAAGACTCGCTTCAACCTCGCCATTGAATGCGGCAACATCCAAGTAGCTCTCGCCTCCGCTCAGGCGCTCGGTGAGGCAACCTGTTGGGAAAAGCTTGGCGAAGAGGCTCTGCGGCAGGGGATGTTTTCGGTACGTTTTATCGGGTTTGCAGAAATTGACGTGTGCAGATTGTCGAGATGGCCTATCAGCGCACCCGCAACTTTGAGAAGTTGTCGTTTCTTTATCTCATTACTGGGCACCTTGACAAGCTCCGCAAGATGCTTAAGATTGCAGAAATGCAAGGCGATGTCATGTCTCGCTTCCACAACGCGCTTTACCTCGGCGACGTCGAAGAACGCGTCAAGATTCTAAAGGAGACGAACCAGCGTACCTTCCGCCCCCCACGCTTGAGCTCACAACCGCAGACACTCTTGCCCTCCTTTGCGCGCGAACCTTTGGCCTCGACGCCACAGCTGATGAGCTGGAGGAGGCTGGCGTCAAGCTACAAGAGGGTGTCATCGCCGAGGATGCCACCGTACTATTGCCCCCCACCCCTATCATTCGCGATACGAACTGGCCGCTGTTGAATGTTAGCAAGGGTTACTTTGATGGCAGTTTGGCTCCTGCCGCAAGGGCACCCGAGGAGGCCAAAGCCGCTGGGGCTGCGGCAGCTGCGGCAGCTGCCATCAATGACGAAGATGTTGGCGCAGGTTGGGGCGGCGACGACGATGTCGCGGCGGAGGGTGGCGAACGCGAGGAATTTCATGACGCTGGGGCGGAGGAAGAAGCTGGAGGGGGGGAGGGCTGGGACATCGAGGGCATCGAGAACTTGCCCGAGGCTTCTGGCGTGCCGCAAGCGTCGGTTGGAAGCGACGAGAAGTACTTCGCAATGCCCACTCTCGGCGTCGCTGCGGCGCAGCGCTGGGCGCAGTCGTCGGCTTTGGCGGGAGATCATGTGGCGGCGGGATCGTTTCCGACTGCGATGCAGATGTTGAACCGCCAGTGCGGAATTGTCAACTTCGCGCCTCTCAAAGAGTTGTTCATGTCGGTCGCGCTTGCGTCCCACGCGTCGCTGTCGTCTCTTTCGAACGCGCCGCCCCTCGATGCGCCCCTTCAGCGGAACTGCGTTGAGGCGCCGTGGAACCCCCGAGGAGGCAGTGGCGCCCCTGCGCTGTCGGTGACTCTGCCGCAGCTCGTCGAGAAGTTAAAGACTGGGTACAAGGCGTTTACCGACGGGAAGTTAACAGACGCGCAAGCCATCTTTTTGTCGATTGTGCAAGCTCTGTCAATTGTTGTGGTTGGGGAGAGGCAGGAGGTTGATGAGGTGAAGGAGCTTCTGGGCATCACGAGGGAGTATTTGCTTGCGCTGCATTTGGAGCAGTCCCGCCGAAAAGACTTCGCGGCAGATGTGTTGCGCCAGACAGAGCTGTCAGCGTACATGACGCACTGCAACTTGCAACCCCTCCACTCAATCATTTGCCTTCGCTCCGCCATTTCCGCTGCCGTTAAGGTCTGTCCCCTTCGCGAGCCTATTCTGACCCTCCCTCAGCTGAAGAACTTCAACACCGCCGCCTCCTTCTGCCGCAGGCTGCTTGAGCTGAACCCGAAGAAAGAGTTTCAGGACCAGGCGCTCAAAGTCCTCAAGGTCTGCGACGCCACGCCATCAAACGAGCGCGACATCGCCTACGACGAGCGGAACCCCTTCGTCGTTTGTGCTGCCTCCATGCGGCCAGTGTACAAAGGCACCCCCACCGTGCGATGCCCTTTCTGCGGCTCCCATTATTCTGCTGAGCGTAATCCCCCCCCCCCCCCTCTCGGATGGGCTTGACAACCCGTAGATAAGGGCAAGCTCTGTGCGATTTGCCAAATTGCTGAAGTTGGAGCCGACGCGACCGGGTTGCGCTGCAGCGCGCAGCAGCGCTAACAAGGAACGTGCACATTGTGAAATTTGCGGCCGTAAAACAAACGCAATGGGTTGAACAGAACAATTTTACGGACCCTTTACACTTAGTTGCCACTCACGAGGTTGTCAACCATCTTGCCGGCCTCCGCCTGCGTGATGAGCGCCGACGCAAACGCACCCAAGTTCGACCCCGCAGACTCCGCCCTTTCGCTCGCTACCTCCGCCGCGTTGTAACTGTCCAGCGCGTCGCTGGCGGAGTTGGAGGGGATGATGAGCGGGTTGAGGTCCTTCTGGTTGATGGACAGCAGCGTCTCCGTCGAGTCGCCTTCGTCCTCCTCCAGCTCATGCAGGTCTTGGTTCACCTCCTTGTCATTCTCCGCGTCGGCGGCGAGGGACGCCTCGGTGCCCTGCTCCAACTCGTCCAAGTGGCCCTCCTCTTGCTCCAGCTCCGCCTCCACAGACGCCATGTGCGCCTCCGCGCTCTTGTAGAAGCTAGCGTCGCCCTTCTTCTCCTTCTCCAGCTCCGCCGCAATCTGCTTCTCAACCTCCTGAATCTTCGCCTGCACCTCCAGCAGCTCCTTGTGGTGCTCCGGCCCAAGCGCCTCCAGCTTGGCCTCCAAGTGGCGCAGCTGCGCGAGAGGAAGGTTGAGGACGTTGGGATTCCAGTCAGTGGGCTGAGGGTTCCACTGCGGCACCCAATCTTCAAAACGAGCCTGCAGGACCGTTTGGCCCGTCTGTTCGCGTGTCAGCACGACCGCGACGACGGCGGCGAGGAAGAGGGACGAAATTGCAGCTGCGACGATGCGCCGCCGTGAGATGGAGGCTGAAGATGGCGAAAAGGTTCCGTACGAACCGCTTCTCACTGTGACCATTGCTGAAAATAGAGTTTGATTTGATTTGACTTGACTTTGATGTGTCTATTTTGACGAAGAAACGTGCGTTTCTGTTTTGCGTGCAATCGCTCAAATTTGTTTTTTTGGCCCACACGACCATCCCTCACGTCCAACGCGCGCGTCGTCGACGCGAGGACTTGTTCGGCCGCGCGAGAGACAACCGCCGCAACCCCCCATGCGGGGCTCGCCACCCTCTGACAAGGACGCCATGATTTTTCGACTGACCACTTTGTCCCCCACCCTCCCCCCCGTCTCCACCCGCTGCTGCGAGAGTGTCCAATTTGTTTACACCGACGGCTTGCTTAAGCGCTTGTTAAATTACAGCGAGTCGACAAACCCTCGCACGGCCGAAAATGGGACAATCTCGCCGTCGTTGTGACTCGGCGCAACCCAACTCACCCCAAGCGCCGCTGCTTCGGCGGTTGCGGCTTTGAGAGACAGCGCAGCCTCGGCTTTGAACGGAGTTGAGAACGAGAGAGCGCCGCTGAGCCTCGGCTTGGTAAAAGACGTTGACTGCAAGTTCATTAGCGAGTCGCCGCAGATCCAGAGTCGGTCGGACAGGACGACGACGGAGAGGTGGCCGGGAGTGTGGCCGGGCGTAGAAATGACGCGATAGCGCGTCGGGTCCAATGCGGTGGAAGCGTTTTGAAAGCGGGTGTCGATGTCGGCCTGCGAGAGAGGGGAGGGGGTCTCCTGCATTGATGAAGCGAAGAACCTGAAGATCATGTTGTCGGACTCATCCTTTAGAGTCCCATACGACTTCCCCAGCAGGAACGGAATCTCCGGCTCAGCGGAGAGCAGTTTTGAGTTTGGGTATGCAGCAAGGAGCGCTGGGGCTGACGACGCATGGTCGATGTGGCCGTGAGTGAGAAGAATGTACTTGAGGTCAGAGGAGCCGATAGCTGACGCAACAGCTTGCATTACGTCACTCTCCATCGCTGGCGTTCCAGTGTCAACAAGGATGAAGCCGTCACCGTCCTTGATGAGAAACATGGACACAGGAACCTGCTGAATTTTCAAAAGAGAAATCCTTGAGAGATTCCAGATAAGACGAAGCTCGGAAACGTTATCGGAAATGGGCTTGAACGACGGCATCGACAGGACTGGCAGAATGACAATGAGGGCAATCAAAATTCTCATAATAAATTGGAAATTCGCTTTTATTTTTGATGCAGTGTCCGCAAGAACGAATTCAGGAAGACTTAGACGCTAAAGTGTTGGTATTCTCGGGAGTTTCTGGAATAGGTGCCATCGCCTCTAAGTTTCTTATCGAAAGGGAAAACGACTCTTCTTGAAGCCTTCATTGAAGAGGTCAGTGGTCAGGGCAAGCGTGTTGGAGGACTTCTCTCACCGATTCGTGACAATCAGAGATGGCTACGTTGCATTCAAAGTGGAGAAGTACATAGTCGCCAATGCTGTTGACAAGGTAGGAGCGACTACTGCAGCTAAATGAAGTGTCAGAGGTCGACTTGCAAGCCAGAGAGCAACGACGAGTCTCTGGGGCTGCCTCCTCTGCAGAATTGACATCCTCTGACGCAGGAACTGCAGCGATAGCTCATAGGGAGCAAGGAAAGAATGTTTGTGTTGTTGGTCCATACGTCTTCGACGAGAACACTCTTCAGTGGGGGCGCAGCGTACTTGACATGGCGCGGAGCAGCGGCTTGGATTTTCTCATAATTGATGAGGTTGGGCCACTTGAGATCAGGAGGAACGGCGGGTTTGAGCCTGCCGTGCAGAGATTGTTTGATCTCCGTACGTCGACGGAGACTCGGATTGTCGCTGTCGTGCGAGAATCCCTTTTGAAAGAGTTTGCAAGCAAGTATGGCGTCCTAGCCGATGACATATGTGGGTTTGAAAGCTTCTTCATTCATCGAGTACAAACCTCTACTTAACCTTGGACGCATCTCTGCGATTGTGAACAAGAAGGAGGGGCGGGGGCCAAACTGAGTCTTGCCGAGCGAGTTGAGGAGGAGGGTGTCAGAGTCCAAGTACACTTTCCCTTGGCTTTGGCCCACATGTTGAGCAACATCTCGGGCAATCTCAATTTGCCGAAGTGCAAGGAACCCCGGGTTCGTTTGAATAGCGTCCGCAATCTGCAGAGTTAAGGGCATCAGGAGGGCTCATCACCATTTTCGCAGCTTGCGCCTCTCCTTGCGCCTTGATGATCGTGCTCTTCTTGTCCTGAATGGCCTTGCCAGTCAGACAGTTTCAACTACAGTGGAGACCCTCTCCACGACGAACTTCGCTCGCTCAGCCTCTTGTTGCGCTGCAGAATAAGGGCGGACTCAAGCCACTGCAAATTACCGACTTGTTTCGCTTCGACCGCTTGTGTGTACTCTTTCCCAAACGTCAAATGCGTCTTCGAAATGAGACATCACCCCATAAAAGCAAACGATGGAGACATCATCAAGGACGATGTTAAAATCTCGAGCCCTCTCCTCAAGGTTTCTCCGAATCAACGAAGACACTTGCTCTCGTTGCGTGATGAGCTGGGATGCGTTGTATTGCGCCTAAAACGTCACCAGAATCTGACAAATATCCACCACAACGCTCTTCAACACTTCGTTCACAATCGAAGGAAGCACGCGCTCATCAAAGTCGACACCGAGGTTTCGGTAAATGGTCGGCAGAGCCTCAGCGACCGGTTTGTAAATTACACGAAGGGACACGTTGACCATTTGAAGATCTTAAACATTATGACGGATGATCACTCGGTACCTCGGCTGCCTGTCAACGACGAAATGCTACGGGGTCGTGATCGAACGTCGAAGATAATCGGACGATGAAACCACGGGATCCGAACATGAGTTCCCTCACGAAGGATATTCGGGCTAATTCCACCGTACCTGCTGTACATCACAGCTTGGTGTCCACCCTCGACTGCAACGTCACGGCAACGTATGAAAGACAACCATTGAAGAGACAATTCTTGAAGAAAAAGGTTCCCAAACCAACTCCACCGAGAACTAAGGCAGCAGCAGCAATGCCACCTTTCGGAACGTTCGACAGCATGCGTTGAGCATTCATTGACGGAGAGCTGTCCTGGATAACAAATAATTCCATGGATTTTGAGTCAGAACCAGAGCTTGAACCTGAGCCTCTTTTGGACGTTTTCTCTCTGTAAGAGTGACAGTGCCTTCAATTTTTTTATCTCCAAGGGCTACTTTTGGAGAAATTGATCCTCTTCTTCTTGAAATTGAGAAGAATCCATGTGTTTTGAAAAACGTTGACAGTTTCGGGTCAACGTTACTGATAGAAGCTTCCAAGAATGGTCACATGCACGTATGCTGGTGCGTTTTCTAGTCTTATCGTCAAGATTGTTCAGATGCTTTTATCCCGTGGAGTGGACGTCTGCCACCGAGATTCCTGCAACAGAACAGCATTACATTACTCATGCGGAGGTCCTACACCTACGCTTGACCTTTCTTACACACTAATTAGGAGGCTTCTTGCAATGTAGCGAATTCTTGATCAAAAGTGGAGCACCTGTATCTGCTCCGGACTCTGATGGAAGAACTCCATTGCACTGGGCATCAAGGAATAATTTTGATCTCATTGCCAGCTTGCTCATTCGAAACGGAGCTGAAGCTATGGTCAAAGACGCACATGGCGTTCCAGCACTCAGCTTCTTCTCTGCGTTTAAATGATCCAATAGAATGTATCCATTTTTGGTCGCGACTTCCCAGCGATGCTTCGTGGTGGCGAGCCGACTGGTAATTGTTGTTTTTCTTGACAGCTTGAGTGAAACACTTTCGGTGAAATTGACAAACAAATCTCTAACATCGCTTGTTACGCATGGATCATCACAGCCACGACTTCCATCAGAATGCAGAGTTACCTCCGACATCTTCAAAGTCGGCAGCTGATTTCACGAGAACTGACACAGCAGCTATGACTTTGTGAAAGTAAAGGTGCAGTTGGAGGACCACTACTACATCCTATCTCGCTTTCTCGTGAGCAGAATACTCAATGTGATCAAGATTCCTGTCAGCAACAGCATCAGGATTGCTCTGGATCTGAAAAAATCTCTCGTTGACGCTAATCGGCTAACTGTCACGCAATCGGAGCTTGAATCACAGCTCTTTTCTATCATGGCAGCAAATGCTTACAAAGACGAATATGTACGGCGGTTTCGAATGATGACAAAGTTGACCTCTCATCGAACTGCTCATTGTGCAGATTTCATCACAATCGCGTGCCGATGGTAATTCTGATCACAGGAACTGGCTGCGCGGGCAAGTCCACGCTTGCAATGGCGCTTGCGGAGCGGCTGAACATCACATCAGTCTTGCAGACAGACATGGTGTATTACACGATGATGAGCATGGAGAGGCACCTCAACAAATTTCGATGCTAACTCAGAACAGAGGTAGCGACGGCGCTAACGCCGCATGGCGGCCGTTGTGGTGTTTTGGCGATGGCAGCGATGACTCTTTTAACGAAGAGTACCTTCGCGCATGTCGCATCACAAGCCGAGGTGCGCACCCGAGATTGTTTCTCACTTGAGGAGGCATCAGCGTTGAGCTGACGAAGTGTCTGGAGGAGGGCAAGTCAATCGTCATCGAGGGGTCGCTTCTGGACCCGTCACTATACAACGCAACTATCCAAGCGGCAATGGCCAAGCGTATTGCCCTGCCCCCTGCAACCTGACGCCCAAGAGCACAAGTTCAAGCCCATCATCGTTTCCGTTCTTGTCACAGTCGACCCGCTTGAGCAGCGGACGTTCAGAGAGAACGCCATCAGAACAGCAGGACAGCGTGATGGGTCCTTTTTTGAGACTTTGGGTAGCTCCTTCTCTGAGCGGCAGGCCAAGCTCCTCCACAACTACGAGCTGATCGAACGACACCTGTAGAACCCGCCTCCCTTCCATCTCTCACACCCGCAAGGCTCTCTTGCGGGAAGGAAATGTACGATGTCAAGATCGGGCTGCGGACGTTTCAAAAAGCCCTCGAGGACCTTCACCAAGAGGTCCTTCGTCGGATTGAGGAATCCGTCGTCAGCGACGAAGGCTGAAGCAGTTTGTTGGATTTACAAACTTTACACGCGGGGAAGGATGACCCCAAGTGCGCGAAGGCATTGCGTGTATTGCGACGGGTCCACTTCTGTGGAGCCGCATATCAAAAATGCGCGACACTGCGCATCGCACGACACGTCACTGCGGCCGCGGAAGCGCATGTAGTAAGTCTGCAGCAGCGCATCGTCCGACTTCATGCGCTCAAATAAGTTCGACCACTCACCGGCAGAAAGGTCCGTCATGTCGTAGTCTCGGGTTGAATAGTAAGGACGCCAGGTCTGTCACTGTCAGATCCAAAGATTGGAGGGGGCGATACGGTCGTCATGCGAAGGTTCGCCTCCTCCAAGTTGGTGTAAAACACGTCGTAGCTCTGCAGCAGGGTCGTCTGCCGGTCGTACGAGTATTGTCTACGACGTCACGGAGGGTGAGGACAGACGCACCTGACGGACGGGTTGTTCATCGACGACGGGGTCACGGATGCCGCCATGAACGCAATTGACACGGGCGTCGTGCCATTGCGAAGCACGCGAACCTCATCGTAGTGGGTGTGGCCAAAAAACAAGCCGGTGATGACATGGGAATGGCGCGCCCAAATGTCGTTGAATGTAGAGCTAGTACACTTCAGATTGCCCAGGGGGGGGGGGGCACATGTAGCTGAGAACGGAGTCCGGAACGATGCCGGCTGTGCCCATGCCCGCTAGGTGGTGAGAAGGGATGAGGAATTTCTCACGCTCGATGTGGCCCAACAGAAACACTCTCTCACCCGCAGCATCAGCGGCGGCGAGCGTGGCGTCGAGCCACTCAAATTGGTTGCCAATGTCTGTGTAATTGCCCACCGTCTGAAAGAGTGATCTGAGACAGGGGTGTGCAAACGACAAAGAAGTTCAAAATGTCGCCGATCTGTGTGTTGATGGACACAATTCGGTGGCCTGGACGCAGAAGAGTCGTGTAGTACCCCCCCT
Source organism: Verrucomicrobiaceae bacterium (assembly GCA_027487435.1). Taxonomy (GTDB): domain Bacteria; phylum Verrucomicrobiota; class Verrucomicrobiia; order Verrucomicrobiales; family Akkermansiaceae; genus UBA956. The sequence continues at coordinate 18,093 of JAIYDP010000366.1, forward strand.
GGCGGATTGTGTTGAGACAATCTTCCGGAAGCCAATCCGACCACAAGTCCGCCATCTGCAGGATGAGCGCGCACCCCGTTGCGGCTGTGACGGTATTGTAGAGGTAACTCATGTTCGACGGCGCAAATTGATCCGCAGGAAACGACTCGTGATTTCCTGCTTGGATCACACTTGACGTTGACAAGGGGACCAATGACGGGGAACACGCGCATGTTCTTCAAGCGGTCGCGCATGGGGTTCAGCACAGAGCGGGCAGAGAGAAGGTTGAACTCGACGCTCTGCTCCCAAATGTCGTGCGGAGGCAAGTCGCCAGTCATGATCAAAAAGTCGACAGGTTCAGCAGCCGCGATGTAGTCGAGCGTGGAGTTGATGGTCACTTGAGGGGTGTCGCATCCATACTCCCCAAAGTAGCGCGCCCTTGAGTCATCAAAACGAAGCGCAAATCAAACCCTCTCTCGCCGGGCCCCAACGGGCCGTCCTCTGAGCGACAGCAACAAGGCTTCCCACAATCAATCTTACCGCCGATCTACGATATTAGTGACGCTGGATCTGGGAAAAACAAACTTTGTAGAGTGGGTCAACGTGCAGGTCACTGATGTGCCAAAATTTGCCGATGTCGCCCGACGGTCGCTGGCGCAAATTGTCTCCATCAAATGTTCTTGACGACGCTACTGGGAACCGCACGCCAGTTCCCTCACAAAACCCAACTTGCTCGCAAAGGCTCTCTGGGGCAGTGCGCCGTTGAATCACCAAAGAGATAACTTCAGGCGCGTACGTTACAATTGCACCCCTGCACTGACAGATTCAAACTAACATACTCAACTGCTTACCACATCCTCTGCAAAAAGCTTCAAGCCAGCACACACAGCCGTCACCTTGTCTTCGATGAAAGCAAGGCTGTCATTGGCTGAGATCAAAGTGTCCACTTCTTTGACAAGAATATGACACAGCGGACAGAAAAAGGCAGGATGAGACTGCTCTGCAGCAGAAGCGCCTAGGAGCAAGAATAGCAATGTCTGCAGCGTAAGAAGACATCAGAGAGACTTGCAGTTACAAATCGGGGAAGCGCCATGAGTCAAAAACAAACGAGCAAACATTTAGAATTTAGTGAGGGCGCAGTCTTCTTTGAGAGTACAGAAGTGCAACAACTGGCTGGTACAGATAGTAGCTGGTACAGATAATGGCTGGTACAGATAAGAAGGCGTTGGAGCGTTGGGGTCGCGTTTGGGAAAGGGGCAGAGCCTTTTCAAATATAGCTCATCCTCGTCGTTTGGATGTGGGCAGAGGAGGACCTTAAAGGCCATTTCACCCGTTGACCAATCGAGGACAAAGAACGGGGCTCTTTCACGGCGGTGAAGAAGTTGAGATTCAGTTGAGTCCGTTCAGTTGACATGTTGATGTTCGCCCATATGGGCGCTGGCGTGGACAGTGCAACCAAGTGCTTACTTGCATTTTCTTGTAACGTCTTCATGTCAAGTAAAAACAAGCACAACGATAATGTACACTAATACACACCGGACATCAACAGCACATCAGAAAGTCAAGCCGACGACACTAGGACTCCACCAAAGTCACTGCCATTGGCCCAGTTGCGTCTGAAACCGGCCTAAAATCGAACGGCGACCCACAATTGTCACATCGAATAGTCAGGAATATGTTGTCACCGCTGCGCTGCTCAAGTAGCCAATGTTGAAGACATTCCCTATGAACGTACTTCATCAGAGCGTCGTTGCACTTGCACGGAGATGCAAAGACTTGCTCAGGCGTTTGACTTCGATCCAAATTGCAAAAGAGGCATCTCGACGTTGGCATCTCATAGAGGGCCCCGGCGTCTGTCATGTAGTCTGCCAGCTTTGGAATAGAGGACCGCTCATCTACCTTGTGAAAGTTAACTTGTTGGCTGTCAGTCTTGCTCGAAAATGGACGACGGGAGACATTCGGAGACGCTCCGCCATTTCTTTTAACGATTTTCGGCATGGGTGAGGGAGAGGGACTTGTGGGCAGAGGGGCAAAAGGAGAGGTACTGGGAGCACACAGATGGAGAATGCTTCCCTTCGCTTCGACACGTCAATGGCGCAAGTTCCTCGTGTAAGAGCCACCCTTTGTTAGGGGATAGTTGTTATTTTAAGGGGAATGGATGCAGTTAACATTGACGAGAATGGCACCTTCAAGTACGTCTTGTTGAAGGCGTCTGCTCCAGATGGATCCTGCTCATACCTTGTATGGGGAAATGGAGATTCAGAGTATCATGGTAGGTTTCTATGTCGAGCGATCTCAGCTTCCAGATGACATCTTTGAGCTGGCAAAAGCGCAGGCGCCCAAGGGGTTTGCACTGGAATGCACTGGAGGTAGGGCATGCTCTCTTGGGTTGAATTCGTAGGAGGCAGAATACAGCGGACCGGCAACACCATTCGCTTGTATGGATTTTCATACGGTGCACCGTAGATGCAGTGCCTCTAACACACAGGATATGGCCTCGCGGACCATGCGAAATCTGCTGAAATTTTACGACAAAAGTATCCCTCGCACGACATCTCTTGGACAAACGAGGGCTATTAAACCATTTGGGACAGAGCGACCGCGTCGGGCTCAATGCCGCCTGCGCGGATGCAATCGGCATACATCGCAATGTCGGTGTAGCGAAGTGCGCAGAGCTGGGGAAATCAAAATTACAGGAAACGTTGACAACCATGAACGTCTTGCACTGGCCGACGCACTCGCGATGGTCGCGGACGTAGTAGTGTGCGATGTACTTGCGGAAGAGGTCCTCGTCGCCATCCATGCGCTCCAGCAGACGCACAACCTCCGACGCTGACAGCGACGTCATGTTATAGTCGATTCTCGTGTTGTACAGGACGTCAAACTTCTGTAAAAGTCAAAACCATCGAAATCAACAGACCATGTGCAAATGCTCATTAGCGTCGTCAAGATTCGATGAGAACACCGTGTACTCGAGCATGTCGTTGGTGTCGCGGTCATAAGAGAAGAGCCTTCAGAGTAAATGAAAGGGCAGCAAAGGGAGGGCAGACCTCACAGATGGCTCGCCGCCGCTGTGGGGGGTGACGGCTGCGGTCACGAGCGCCGCTGAGATTGGATTTCCGTCCTTGTCGTTGAACACGCGGACCTCGTCTTTGTGCGTGTGGCCGAACAGCTGCGCCTTGATAATGTGCGCGTATTTGGTCACAATCGCCGTGTAGCGCCGCTGGAACCCCAACGTCATGTCAACGCTCGGCTTCGACGTCTTGAGTCCAGCTGAAAGGTCAGGAGACATCAGAGTCATCGCACGCTGAATGTGGCCGGCGATGATGACCCCTTCCCCGTTGCGCTCGGCGTCGGCGAGGACGTTGTCGAGCCACTCAAACTGCTCCGCAATGTCCGTGTAGTTGCCGACAGTCTTGGCGTCAGTCAGGCCGGGCTATTTTCACTCACGACGTAGAAATTGATAATGTCGCCGAATTGGGTGTTGATGGAAATGAAGCGAAGCTTAGGCCGCACAAGCATCGAGTAGTAGCCGCCGTAGCGGATGGTCTCAATGCACTCAGACGGCAGCCACTCGGACCAAAGCGTCGCGATCTCGTCGTACAGCCACTCCGTCGCGCCATTGGGCCCAAATTGGTCACAAGGAAACGCCTCGTGATTTCCTTCCGAATAAACTGACAAATAAAACCACCTCACCCATTGTCGGGAGGATGAGAGTGCCGTTGAACGTATCATGAAGGGATGCCATCACCTTTTCAACATCAGAAAGAACCACTTTGAAAAACCATTTTAGTCGCGTTTAGATTTTCGGCGCGGCTCTGCTCCCAAACGTCGTGAGGGGGGAGGTCGCCGGTGATGATGATGAAGTCAACCTCCTGCGTCGCAACAAACTGAAGCGTCGAATTGATCAAGATGTACGGGGCGTCGCAGCCATATTGGCCCATGACGCCAGCACTGCAAGATATCACCACAAATTATAAGAAGGGGGGGACCCGTGGCCTTGAGGGGCCATCCCGTCCTCCGCGCGACAGCAGCAGGGGTTCCCGCAATCAGGGACAGCGCCCACTTGATAAAGAGGATCCACATGGAGATCTGAGAGATGCCAAAACTTGCCAACGTCATTTGACTGGACGGGAGGGGCAGATGACGCGGCGCGAAGGCGCTGCAGGACGCGGCCACCAGAGGGCGGCGAAGCCGGTGTGCATGACGACTTGACGATGGAACAAAATCCTGTTTGGACACAGAGCTCATCTCCAGGGATGATGCGGCGCTCAAGGAGAAGCTGAACGACCTCAGGGCCATATTCGGAGATGGCGCCAGTGCACTGTGCGGTCAAGGCAGAAATGGCAGCGACTGTCTTACCACGTACTCGGGATACCCGGACTTAGCGTGCCCGCACAACTTCGCGAGCTCGGACTCGATCTTCTCCAGAGAAGAGTTCGACTTGAGCAACCCTCTGACCACAGTCACTCCCAGCTTACAAATCTCGCAGAGGGGCTCGATGTGCGGTGCCTCACATTCAGAGGATGCAGCACAAAGCGCCTAAGTTCTCTCAGCCACATGAAATTCAAATAGCCGATACCAAAGACAAGAAAATGCATATCACAACGGACCGTCGCATCGAGCACCTTCCACTCTAACAAATAGTACAAATGAGCTTTTAAAAATTCATTGCTCCTTCTTCACGAGGGCAATGTACGCCACCACCCTGATCACAGCACTAATGGTGACCAAGCTGATCCAGCAAATCATCCAGTCGCTGAAGGCATACCCAAACAGGTTCATCCCGTTGAGAATTCGGTCACCGTAGAGGACTTGGTACGGTTTGATTTCGGTAAGGTAGTAGAGCTCCTCAGCCCATCTGCATTGGTGAGACCAACGAAAGATTTCATAAACCGGATAAAGGAGACGTAAGTGGGCAGCTTCAGAACAGAGCCAATGGTACCCATTGCATCCATCTGCTCCAGCGTAGGGTTCGACCCCGAAAACATCATACTAACAAGAATGACGAGCACTCCGACGAGTTGCGCATTGGACTGCGAGATGACGATAGAAACAAGGTACCCGATGCCGGCGCCGGTGAAGTACACCATGAACATGAGCACATCTACGCATATGAGATCTTCTCAGCCAGTCAATGCTCACAATAATCAAAAAATGAGGCCAGAGGACTCGTCAGCTGATAAAGGAGGACAAGGAAGAACAAAGGTGCCAATAGCAGCGTCGGCATATGCGCGAGGCACTTCCCTGCGGAGTCAGTGCCGTCGTAACGGACGGGACCGATGTAATACGCCTCCGTCATCAGTCCGGCGCTGTTCTCGCGCTTGAAAACGATCAGCTCGCGCCCAAACACTCGAAGACTGGATGCAACTGACGAGAGGGCGAGCGACATTGTCGACAGTGACGCCAGGCCAGGGATGGGGTCGTTTTGGGGTATGGAGCACAACTCGCGTAGCTCGGGCGGGCACTGGGCAATCAGAAAGGATTCAAAGGGTGCTTCAAAGTGAGCTGAGGGCGCACCATGTTGATGACGACTTGAGGAAGCGGCCCTTTGTAGCCACGTTGGAAATAAATGAGGCCAAGGAAAGAGCCGCTCATGAGCACGAGGCCCAAGTCGAAGAGGAAGCCCATCCAGTCGCGCGTCTGTTGGACGAGCGCTCGGCGGAAGAAGAGCCAAACCATGGGGAAGAAAGTCTTGGTTGCGCGATCGTGCGACGGGAGGTGGTGGTACCGGTGGCCGAAGACGACGAAGACGACGACGGCGAAGAGGAAGTACGCGAGGCCGAAGAAGGCGATCCAAACGGGGTATGATGTGATGTCAATGCCAAAGATAGCTGGGAGACCCCAAAAAAAAGAAAAGAAGAGGCCGAGGACGCAACCTTGAAGCGCGAAGCCGAGCAGGGCGGAGTAGCGCTGGCGCTCCGTCAGGTCTGACTTCTTCCAAATCAAAAAAAGACCAATGGGGGAGAGGGAGAAGAAGCCGAAGCCGACGAACTCGAGGGGCACGTTGAAGTTGGCGTGGCGATAGTTTTCATAAAGCATGAGGCCGTAAAGGAGGAGGAGGCAGTCGGTGACGACAAAAAGCGTCACGGACACGACGGCGCTGGCGATGTCGTACGTCGTGATGCGATGATGCATGAGGTTCCACTGCATCTCCCGGAACCCAACATACAAAAATATGCCAGCAAAGGTTGTGACAATGACAACCCCAGCCACAACAGCGCCAAAGAGGGCGCCGTAACGCTGCCTGCGGGTAACCTTATTTGACATAAATGCCCACGTGATGTAAAATGGTAGCGGGAAGAAAAGGCCGCCTACCAGCGCAGTCAGGAACTGGCAAAGCGTTCCGCGCTCAGAGGGCCAGCGAAGGGTCTCGCGCTCGCCGCAGGAGGAGAAGTCGACGTGGCTGTGGCGATGCCACTCATCAAAGAGCTCCACTGAAGTCAGGGGAGGCTTGTCACCACGATGGACCTCTCCTGCGATGATGTCGATCATGAAGTCGGAGGGGTTGCAGAGGGAGGGAGGGTGGTAGCCGAGGCCGATGAAATAGTCGAGGGCGCTGACGCTGGGGCCCAGATAAACAGTGTGGCCTCCCTTGCCAAGGAGGAGGACATCGTCGAAAAGGGTGAAGATCTCATAGCGTGGTTGGTGGATGACCGCAATCACGTTGATGCCCAACGCAGCGACCCGGCGCAGCGCAGCACACACTTGCTTCGACGATGACGAGTCCAACCCACTCGTAGGCTCGTCTAAAAATAAAACGGTCGGGTCTGCAACGAGCTCCTGAGCAGTGAGTCGTTTGTACAAAATGGGAGGGGGGGATGCTCTTTGCGCATGGGGTCCTTACGATGCCAATGTTGACTCGCTTGCGCTGGCCACCAGAAATGCCGCGAACGTTTTCATCTCCGATGATGGAGTCGCGGACGTCCATCAAACCGAGAACGTCAATGCACGTCAGAACAATGTCGCGGATCTCTTGGCGGCTCTTGTTCGATGGGAGCCGCGCCTTAGCGTTGAAAAGCAGGTTTTCGTAGACAGTTAAGTCACGATGCATGATGTCGTCCTGTGGGACGAACCCGACGAGTTTCTTGTACTGCTGAATCGACTCCGAAAACTGCAACATTAGTACGTGGAGAAAGCCACATCAACGCCGTTAATAAACACATCTCCAACAACTTTGCCATAATGAGCCTTTCCCGCAAGGACGGACATAAACGTTGTCTTGCCAGCACCAGAAGGGCCCATTATGGCGGTGAGACGTCCAGCTTTGATTTCCCCCGTGACGCCTTCAAGTACGCGTCGCCCGTTCTGAACAGTGTTAGGAAGGGGATACGATTCAGCAGACTTGGATCTCAAGGCCAAGCTCTCTAAATTGAAAAGTAATGAGGAACTCTTTGTTGAGGAAACCATCGAGTCGTTGCTGCGGCTCCAGCAGCGACAGCCTCTGCTCGTGCACCTCGCGCAGTCGCGCCTTCATGGCGTTGGCGCTTGTCTCCCACCGCTTGCGCTGCCACGACAAGAAGTATTTGTAAGCGATGACCCCAATGATGAACATGACCACAAGAGCGAGGGGGCCAGAGAGTGTCTTGTAGTCAGACTCGGTGCCGGGAGGGCAAAATGAAAAGATTGAACACGGCGTTGGTGTGATGGAGCCTTCGCGACAGAAATACCTGAGAATAAGCAATCAAACACGAAACATGACGTACCTTTCAGGGCATATAATCTTTGTAGCAGGATCGGGGCAGTAATAGCCACTTGGGCACAGCGACTGCAACGCCGAGCCCGGCCTGCAATAGTTGGGCAGGTAGCAGGCCAGCGTTTGGTTCGGCATTGGGCAATACGAGCCTGCGGGGCACGGCTGCTCCATGACGGAGCCAGCGGGGCAGTACGTTGCGAAATCTGCTGTGAAATTGCAGATATGGGGAATGACCTGAGCTGCGGAAGAACAATAACAATTTGAGGGGCACAACAGGGACACATTCGCTTGCGAAATTGCAAACCGACCGAGAGGGCACCAATCGCCGATTCCGCAAGAAATGAAGGAGCTTCGAGAAGTTGGAGTGACAAAGTACCCTGGCGGTGCTGGAAGCCCTGGAATAGAAGGAAGAGCACACACACGGCCATCAGGACAAGGGAGAGGACTAGCGACACCATTGAAGTCGTCGGTGATGCAAGTTGTGGCGAAGTTTACGTCGATAGCGCATTTGGTCGGCTGCACGGTGCGAGTGTAAGGGCAGCTGAAGCCAGGTGGGCAGATCAATTTCGTCCCGTTTCGACACATGAAACCGGGAGGGCATTCAAGCAGAGAAAAAGGTCTCTGGGTGTAGAACCCCTGGCTGATGTTGGTGACGAGAACAGGGTTTCGCATGGAGGGACAAAGAACAGAAGGAGGACAGGATGACGCGTACCAACCGAAGGACGCAATGGACGCTTCAGTTGGTGGCATGGCTGCGCAGGTTGGAGCCATCGGCTGCACGAATGGTTGGACGTCTGGAGAGGAGCTCAAAGTGAGGTTGCACATCTCAGCATAGCGCTGGATCGACTGCAACTCCCATAAATGTCGATCAACGACAAGAAACAAATGATAAGAGTTTTGCGAGGCGAAGATCTGGCGGACAGAGCCCAAGACAGGGACTTGGGACAGCGTCTGCACCTCCGCTCCAAAGGCAGTACAGAGGATTTCTTGCACGCCGACGACGGAAACCTTACCGTCAGAAAAAAGTCAGTGGAGGGGGGTGCCTACATTTTGGCTCGTTGAGTTCTTGTCAGCGAACTGTATGAACAACACGTTGTACATGAAGTTCTGGAGCAGAAGCTGCACCTCACTGTTGTTGGCGAGAAGCTGGTAGTACTTGCACATGGAAACATTTTTTGTCAAAGACGCGACATAATCAACACATGCAGCTTCGAGAACGGGAGATGAGGAAAAGAACTCGTGACAGAACTTCTCAAGAGACCCTTCAAAGGTGCCTGCGAAAAGAATTTTCGCAACCATCATCTCAGCGGATGGGATTTCTATGTTGGAAGGGAGCTCTCGCTTGCGGATCTCAATTGAAGTCACCTTCATTGGTTAAATGGGCAGGTAAATCGACACATTGCCAGCAACAAGAAAGCTCTGCATGGGGCGTGGAGTGCAACTGCGAGAGGTGATGTCAAACCACTGTAGCGGGCTGCAGTTGATAGATCTGCGCAGTGAATGATGGAAGCTGCATTCAAACATGTTCAAGACGTTGTCATGAGCAGCTGGCGACAGCATATGAGCCGTTTCTGGCATCGCGACGAGGGTAACATTGGTTGATGTTTCATTTGGGAAGGAAACTGTGAGCCAAAGCATCTGCAGGATGAGGGGGGATCGACCCAAAACCCCACTTGCGACGGCAACAACGTATACGATTGACAAGTTTCGACATCGGAAACGTTGATGCGTCGAAAGACTTCGCCAACAACACCTGCCGCTGAAAAAGACCGGATTTTAGGGCCAAAATCGCTTGCGCGCAGCACGCGCACTGTTGGGGATGCCAAATCGACGTAAATTGCTGAGTACGGGTCAACATCGGGAATCCCGACGACGTAAACAGCTTCTGCAGAGTAGAGCACTGACGATGTTGAGATATTCCTTGCAGACCCCGTGATGATGGAATTATTGGCGAGAGAAAAGCCGTGCTGAAACAAAGACATCCGCAGCGGGGCGTTCGACACGGAAATAAAACTACACACTCAGAAAAAGGGCATCAAACTGGACGCGATGTCAAAATATGGCGGCTCGACGCCGTGTTGGCAAGAGAGAAACGTATTCGAGTATGGACCAGGCGTGACGTAGGTCTGAGGGATAAGCGCATGAGACAAGGGCAGACCTCGTTGAATGTGCGGATCTCCAGTCGAGCGCTATTTGCTCCTTCAGATTGAATCAAAGTTGCAACCGAGGGGAACGACGAATTTTTCGTGGAAGGATAGACTCTGACACTGCGGATGCGGTTGTCATCGCCAGCTTCACAATTGAGATGAAAAGAAACGTGGTCTCACCCAGAGAGCGATAGCATGTAGCCACGATGGGGTATGACGTGAGCTGATGACCGTGAGACCGCCACTGGATGCATTGTTACCGCAGACATTGATGGAAGCTGCAAATAAGACGACACAAGTTGTCTACCATCAGAAACGACGACCAGTAGACCTTGAAAGGAATCGATTGCTACGATTTCAGATATCGCGAGCATTCTTGTTGGGAGGTAGAACGGTTTCATATATTTCTGGCAAGTGTCAGGACCATTTGGCTCTCACAACATTGTAAAATTGTAACTGCGGGCAGCTTGGCTCAACCACAACTCTTCCACTTAGAAGGCCATAGATTCTGATGAGAACGCTGACACCCTGAACCTCAACCTCAGTTGCTGTCATCGTAGTCACCACTGGAATGTAAGGAAACGCGAACACACGTAAACTCGTGCATCTTGAATTGAGACCCTCCCCAGTACAAGAGTAGATGGGTGCAGGACTCAAGCTATCGTACTGGGCATCTGAAAGGTTGAACACAGTGATGTATGGATTCGTCTTCTCGCACCTGTCGACTCAATTTCTCGGATTTTAGGTGTCACCATGAAGGAGATATAAGATCTGCAGAAGATTTGCAAATCTGCGACCGAATATTGCATGGATTCGATGACGCTCCAAAACTCAAAGCAACGGCACAAGCGAAGAGAAATCGAAGAATCATGGTTGCTCACCTTTCTCAATCAAATATCAGTTAAATTGCGTTTGCATCTTTTCTCCGTTAGAATGTGTATGAACATTGTGAATTTTGACCTTTCGATTGCTGATCAACAGAGTTGACATTTTATGCGACTAAAATTCACGCACATTTCACAAGTCCAATGAGCAGATGAGATTAAGACTCTAAAGAACAGACATATCGCATCTCGGATCCTTGTTCCTTTCCCTTTCCTGTCGCTCTGGTTGGGCCCAACGGTGAAAGGTTCATTGTGTGGGTGAAAATGTGGGCCCGTCCAAGTCCAGTGCCACTTTTCGGGACTTTCCATGGCCAGCTTCGTCCGCACTTGCACGCGCCTCGGTTCTCCAGCAGTTCGATCGGCTCTCGGCAACGCTATTCAGCTTCGATTTCTCTCTGCAGCTGCCAAGTACTTAGATCGGAATGAAGTCAGCGAGCGCGTCATTAACATTGTGAAGAAGTTTGATCAAGTGGACGCGTCCAAAGTCTCACCAGCAGCCCATTTCACCAACGATCTCGGTCTTGATTCTCTTGACGCAGTTGAAGTTGTCATGGCTATTGAGGAGGAGTTTGCGGTTGAGATTCCTGACGCTGAGGCAGAGAAGATCCTCTCTGTTGAAGACGCTATTAATTACATTGCGTCACATCCGCAGGCAAAGTAAATGTTGCGTATTTTTGAAGTGCCGACGCGAGTGGCGAAGTCATGTTGTCGATTGACTTGTACTCTGGAAAATAAAATCAACCCATCTTCGCCTTCACAATGTCGAGGAATTCAGGTTTTAAGGAAGCACCTCCAACAAGGAAACCATCGATATCTGGCTGAGCTGACAGGGAGGCAGCATTGCTGCCTGTAACGGAACCACCGTAAATGAGTCGAAACTCTTCTGCACTGTCGCCGAGAGTCACCTGGAGCCAATGACGAACAGCAGAGTGGACTTCCTTTTGGCGTCAGCGAGCCAATGGAAGCTGATGACTTGCGCTTGCTCTGGGGAAGCAGTTTTGCCAGTGCCAATGGCCCACACAGGTTCATAGGCAATCACAACCGTCGCAGGGTTCAATTGGTCCTTGACCGCTGCAAGCTGCTCATACACTACGTCCAGGGTGCGACCAGTCTCTCGCTGTTGAAGTGTCTCTCCAACGCAAAACACAACTTTCAAAGAGTCTTTGAGGGCATTGTGCAGCTTCTTCGCAAGGACCTTGGCAATTAGAATTGTTGCAGAAATTTACTTCATCGGTTTCACCATAAAGTTTCCGACGCTCTGAATGGCCAATGAGGACCCACTTCAGGCCCGAAGAAACAATCATTTCTGTGGACACTTCCCCCGTGTAAGCGCCAAAGGACGTCGCGCTGCAATTCTGCGCACCCACAGACCAATCCACTCTCATTTGCGACTGAGCCAAGTGGGTATGCAAGAATGTAGGAAACACAACTACAAGTTCAGTTCGACAACGAGAAATATGGAACCGACTTCCACTCCCGGAGTCTCCACTCCTTTGTTGTACACCTGAAAGAGCCCACCAATGGATTCGTGTGTGAGATTCTGCTTGTTCAGCACAAAGGCTTGACATCATATAACGCTTTTCAAGTTCGCTCCGATGAATGGTGTTCGCTTCGACATGGACATTCAAAACGAACAATACCAAATTTCTATTTTAGACAGAACTGGAAAAAGAATCAGGTTGAGAAATGCAGAGGTTGTTCGGTCGCGCGAAAAAGGAGGATGGTCCAACCCTTTCTGACGCAACGTCCAAGTTGTCATCTTCAATGCTCCTACTGATCTGCCAGGCTATCAGGGAGAGCAGATGCAGTTGATGACAAGATCAGGGCCCTCGACAAACAGATTTCTGAGATTAAGCAGCAGCTTTCGAAAACAAAAAATCCAGCTGTACAGTCCCGCCTGAAGCAGAGAGCGTTGCAGCTCCTCAAACAAAGAAAAATGTCATTTGTGGGTTTACGAAGCTCACACACCAGGTATGAGTCACAGCAATCGCAGCTGTATGGACAAGTGTTCAACATGGAGCAGCTGTCGTTTGCACAAGAGTCAGCGAAGGACACCCTTGTGCAGGTTCAAGTCATGAAAGACTCAGCCAAAGCTCTGAAGAAGGAGTTCAAGCAAATGGACATCAACAAAATCGAAGTTCATCGCATTGCTCTATTTGTTGACCATGAAGCGGTCGCGTGACGAGCTGGAGGATCTTTTCTACCAATCTCAAGAGATACAGGACACGATGAGCCGTTCATTTGCAATCCAAGACGATGTGGATGAAGAAGAATTGGAAGCTGGCATGAGGCTCACAGATTTCGCTGACCCCGCAGAGCTGGCCATGCTTGATGAGTTAGATTTGGAGGAGCCAAGCCAGGACCTGTCTTACCTTAACGAACCTGAACTTCCTGCTACGGGTGCAAAGGCAGCAGAGCCTCAGGCTGTCGCCCAATCGGCGGCTCCCCAATGATGTACTGATTGTAAATTAACTCGGACTGCCGCTTCATGCTTCTGGTCATTTATATTACACCCATTCCCTCACATCAAGCCTGCGGCGGAATTGCTTTGTACACGAGAGCTTCCTCCTCCTCTTCTGCGTCCTCGCTCGGATAGATGAGGAGGTGAGCTTTCGCGAAAAGGACATAGAAGAGAGCGCCGAATAGATAGACGCCAACGGAAAGAAAGAACACAATCCGCCACGACATTTCGCAACTTGCTGTCAGCGGCTTCGGATCGTCTTCTGTCGGGCATCCCCCCTGATCCAATATGTAGCCTGTCAGGATGGGGCTGAGAATGCCTGGAATGGTTCCAAACATGTTGCCCAACCCTTTCAAGATGCCAACGTACCTCGGCGCAATGTCGAGATGGTTTACTGCGCAGCCCCCGTCAATGAAGCCAGAAAACCCAATTGCGATCGAAAATATGATGACGCATGCTGTCCTATCAGAAATAAAGGGAAGGATGGAGAGGCCGATCGCGGGGATGAGAAAGGCGATCAAGGTGAATGCCTTTCTGATCAACACCAGGCTGTGTCCGCCGTGAGCAAGTTTGTCCGCAAGAAAGCCTGACACAAGAGCGCCAACGAGTTGCGTGAGGTAGGGCGTCACAGCGAGGAAGCCCGTCGATTCAAAGTCATATCCGAGCATCATTTCAAAGTATTCGGGAAGAAACGTTAAGAAAGTGTAGAAGGCAAAATTTGAGGCGAAATTCGTGACTACAAGCGACCAAACTGGCATGGACGTGAGGATCTGTTTCCATGGCACAACAACAGCTCGGTCTGGCTTGAGCTGGCGGATGAGGAAGGCCCGTTCTTCGCTTGCAATGCGAGGATGCTGCTGAGGGGATGAAAACATGAACGCATACCAAGCGACCCCGACGAGGACTGAAATAACTGCATTTGAGTAAAAGACGGTGCGCCATCCGAAGGACGACACAACTTCGGCGGTGGAGGCCATTGTGATCGCAGTGGCAACGTAACTCCCACAATCGACAACGGAGGCACCTCGAGCTCGCTCGAAAGGAGGAAGCCATCTTCCAAGGAGGTTGAAGGCAGACGGGTAGGTGACTCCCTGGTAAAGTAAGCGAAATGTTTGAAAGTAGAGAAACCTGGGCCAACCCAAGGAAAACTCGGACAGAAATTATACCATAGAGACTAGAAGCACTGAGAGGAGTGAGTGCTGTTGAGACAGAGGCAAGGGCGATCGAAACGCCAAGAACAATCTTGCCTCCGTAGTGTGTGGCCAGCCAGCCCCCCATGATTTCTGATTTTGTCACCTCATTGGTTGGCCGGACTTACGAGTGCACATGTAGCCCCAAAAGAAAGAGGACAACACCAGTCCTTTCGTCGAATTGTCCCAATGCTCCTCATGCGCCATTCCTTGCGATCCTGTTATCGCAATGGACAAATTCGCTCGAAGCTGGTAAGCATTGAACACCGCAAGGAAGCATAAAATGACAATGCCCCATCTCGTTGACAATTTCTCATTGCCATTGCCAGACAGCAACAGGGGCTCAGGCTCCTCCGAGCTGTTCACAGTCATCTACGACTCTAACAAAGATCAACATTATTTATTTATCAAAATGCCTTACACATTGCCCAAAAGCTGAATGGCTTCTTCACCAATTTCGAGAGGAGAGGAGAGGAGAAGTCAAAGTAGCGCCTGAGGAACCTCTCCCACCTCTGAATTGGCCCAAATCGGCTCAAGAGCTTGGTGGTCCTCGAGTCTTTTGGACGTACTCACGCTCATTCCTATCCCTTCTGGTGGCAGGTCCTCAACATCATCGCTTGGAAGCAATAATTTTTCGCTTTGGATTAGCTCAGACTTAAGCGTGTGAAGAATGCCAATGAATGCGGTTCTCTTTGATGCATCAAGCTGCTAGCATCGTTACATCAAATCCATCGACGCTTCTCCAAACTCCCTGCAGCCTCTTCCGATTGAAGGCCGTCCGCCGCTAGAAATGTATTCGATTTGCTAAAGTGGCCCAACTGGAAAATCTCTGTTCGTTTCGCATGGGGTCAAGCGCTCCATCACCTCCCACATGACAATCCCGAAGCTGTAGATGTCGACGCTTTCATCATAATTGCCCTTCCCTTGCAGGACTTCCTGCGGTGTTAATTTGCCTCATACGCTGCTGTCATTGTTGTGTTGACCGAGGACTGCCCAAAGGCGAACAGCCGGCGAGAGGTTGACGCTGCGATCACAAAGAGTCGCAAGCAGCGTCCCTCCCTGAATGAATTCCATGACGGGGCATGGAGGCTCGACGACAACTCCAAGCAGCTGAAGCCACTTGTGCAACGACACCTCCGTGCTGAAAGCGCTCTCTTTCGTCAGACTATACAGCTGCTTCAAGGCCACAAACAAGCGCTGCAGCATCCATCACGCAGCACCATCGTTGGATGCTCTGAAACGGCGCAGTTGTCGGCAGCATGCGGCGCCCGGAGTGATGGTTGGAAAAAAACATAACTGAAAATAACAAATAAACCTTGATAACTAACAATAAAAATTGGTTTATTAACAGATTGAACCACCTAATTTTAAATTAATAATTTATTATTAATTTTCAGTAAGTTAATTTTGTTAAACAAAAACAAT